>CAYJLD010000030.1:0-27080 GCA_964371195.1 uncultured Desulfovibrionaceae bacterium
CTTAGTCTGATGGCAGCAGACTAGCGGCCGTGTTCGATTTCCGTGGCAGACTTATCGGCCTCGGCAATTTCAAATTTCTTGCCCAAGACTTCCTTGGGTGCACCCAACGCAGTTTCAGTGAACAGTAGTTCATTTTCCAAATCCGTAGGTTCTGGATGACCTTCAAAAGGCTTAATGGAACCTTCTGGGGTTGTGCGTATGGGGAATTTGAAACGCTTTACATTGCCATTACGGAACTTAACAGTCCACATGATAGAGTCGGCTGAGCGCATGGGGATACAGGTACCACCCATGGGAGCAAAGTCAGCATAAGGACGTGCGGTGATAGCACCTTGTGGACAAATTTTCACACAAGAGTAACATTCCCAGCAAGCATCTGGTTCTTGATTATAAGCCTTCATTTCCTCTGGATCTAAAATCATGAGGTCATTAGGACAAATATACATACAGGCGGTCTTCTCGCCACCCTTACAGCCGTCGCATTTGGACGGATCGACAAAAGTCGGCATATGTATCCTCCAACTTTTTATAGTGTTAATGGTAAGTCAAGCCTAGTAGCAACACCCCATTGGTGGAGCCTAAAAAGGCAGGAACTTCCAGCCTTTCATAAAATCACCAATGATTTCAAACGCTTTAATCTTCGTTAATTAAAAATATCAATTGACGTTCTATTCGTCAAGAACTAAATGTAATTTTTTTCACAAGCAGTTTTCACCACAACTAGACAGTAGCCTATTTTTTAATTTGAGTCTAGCCCTGAGCTAAAGTTTATTAATATTTTTTTGAATGCAAAATTTTTTTTTAGATTTTAAAAAATATCACTATGAATTTATGAGCAATTATATAATTGGGGTAGCTTTTATGGCTTGCCTTGCTTACTATTTCACGCTAGAAGCAAGAGGCAGTTACTTACAAACTTTTTTTTATAAGGCCAATTTTATGACTAAAGAACAAAATATTAATAATGACAATCAAGTACAAGAAGCACCAGCACGAGACTTCCAAGATACAAACTTTCGTACTCCGCGTAATTTTGGCTTTGATGGTGATGCTCCAAGGCCAGCAAGACGCCCCCCCCTTCGTGAAACCATAATGAATATGGATAAGGACATTTTGAAAATGCTCGCTAGGCGTTGTAATATCATTGATAAGATGAAGGCTAAGCATGGGCATCTTGATCCAGGTGAAGAAAAAACTTTGCGCACTTCATGGGAAAAACAAGCTACACAAATGACCCGCGATCCTCGTATTATTAAGCAACTTTTTGCATTATTTCAAGAGATTGAATTTTCATCTAAGCCACAGCATGGTGATGACAAAAGAACGGCCTTTAATCTTGCACCAACCAAGGAACCTATTGACATGCTTATACAAGCCCCACTGGTTAGTAGACGCAGTCGTTTTTATTTAAATCTTGCTGGGGCCTCTGGTTCGGCTTTAATTTTACGTCCTGGTCTTTTGAGTGATGCCGATGTAGAATGTATTAAAATGTTTAATCAATGTGCCACATCCTTGGCTTGGGATGACGATGGAACCATGCGCTCACGTGAAGGCGGTGGTTTATCCTTACCAGATAAGGTAATTTTTGTAGGTGATGATGCACTGAACTTTTATTTATTACTTGGCCACTATGTAGGCACAGTTTCACGCGCAAAATTTACAGGTGAATCAAATCTAAAACTTGCTGATTTTTCAAGTTTACGCCGCTTTTTACCAGCGCTTGGTGTAAGGCTTTCCAATGCCATACCTGGCACTTTGGGTTTTCCTTTACGCATTGAATGTTCTGGCATGCTTCCAGATGAAGTTGTCATACCAAGTGATGTGGATGCAGATATGGCTCTAGGCTTAATTTTGGCCGCACCATTTTGGGAAAAGTCAGTGACATTTGACTTAAAAAATCAAGCAAAGGCGCAAGAAATTATTGAAGAAGCTTTGAGTATTCTTGAGCCTTGTTCTGCCAAGTTTACGCATCTTAATCAAACAATAACTATTCATCCAAGCCCCATCTCAACACCTAAAGAGCCAGTCCTTGGTGTAGAAATGAGCTTAGCTGCGTACTTATTAGCGCTTAGTGCTGTAAGCTATGGGAAAGTCCAATTAGATGGCCTGTGGCCCTCATGCGCATTAGCCAGTGAAATACAAACAATCTTTGAACAATGCCAAGTGCAAATAGAAATTACTGATAAACAAATTGTGAGCACAAAGGCTAAGCTAAGTAATACACAAGAGTTAAAGCTTGATGCATCAAAACTTGATGAAAGGTTTGCTCCCCTTGCTATTGCTCTTAGTGCAAGTGCAGCTCTTCAAGGTGTTGAGGCCTATCTTCCAAGTGGCACAAATCATATTAATAATGATCACATACATTTATTTATAGCTCACCTTGGTTTAGAAGTTGATGAGAATAATTTATTAAAACCTATTCCTAATTTTGAAGATAATGAGATTCCCTTTACGGCACCGTCAGTATATTGGGCCATGGCCTATGCCCTATGTGCTTTTGCTAAGCCTAACCTCAAGTTAAGTAATCCTGGTATTGTTACAATACTTTACCCACAATTTTGGAATTTGTATAACACCCTACCCAGTCCACAAATTAAAAAAACTGTTGCGGAGACTGTAGATGAAAAACCTGTCCGACGACGAATTATTGCCGCAGACCAAGACGGAATTGGAAGCGGAGATAGTGATAATTGATAACATGCTAGAGGAAAATGATGCAGCTTTACGTACTTTGCTAGCAGCAGAAGACCCTGAAGCAGGGGTATTTTATGCCCAAGATATACATAAATTGCGTCAAGAAAAGCTTGTGCTCATGACCAGACGCGAACTACGTCAAGTACGTATACGTCGTCTAGCTCACGGTTATGATTAGAATAACTTAATTAGTGTGTATCACTAGTAATATGAGTAAAAACCAGCATAGTTCTATTATCCTTATCACTCGCTTTCCAGAAGTGGGTAAGGTTAAAACTAGGCTTATAAAAAGTCATGGGCCTGAAGGTGCTTGTCACTTGCATGAAACCATGACTAAATTTACTCTGTCTCAATGCCAAGAGCTTAATATTAATGTTGAAGTTCACTACCTTGGTGGTAATGAGCAAGCCATGCAGCATTGGCTAGGCAAGCAACATACAAATCAAGAAAACAACCATCTAACATCAGAAAATAATTTAAGTTTCATACCACAAGCGCAAGGTAACCTAGGCGATAAAATGTATGCTGCCCTTGAGCATGCCTTCATTAGCCTACTTAAAATTTCGTGCAATTTTTCACAAAGCCCTTGTAGGAAAGTTTTAATTATTGGTAGTGACTGCCCAGATAATCGTAGTGATAATCTCAAATATGCGCTTGATTTATTAGAACATAATACAGTTGTGCTTGGTCCAAGCTTTGACGGTGGATATTATCTCATTGGCTTTTCAACTCACAGCAATAACTTAGAAGAACTAAATACGTTTTTATCTCAAAAAATACATGCTTTATTTCAAGATATCGACTGGGGTACAGAATTGGTCTTTTCCCAAACCAAGGCCAAATTCACAGAACAAGGTTTAAGCTATGCCTTATTGCCCCCTAAAAGTGATGTGGATTATGACTATCAAGTTAGTAGAAAAATTTCAGTTATAATTCCAACCTTGAATGAGGCAGAAAACCTTAAGCAACTTTTACCACAATTAAATAAAGCCTTTGATGTAGAAGTCATAGTTTCAGATGCTCACAGTACAGACAAAACCACCACAATAGCAACAAAACATGGCGCCTTAGTTTTAAGCTCTGAGGCTTCACGTGCTAAGCAAATTTCACATGGTGCAACAAGGGCTAGTGGTGAAATCTTGCTCTTTCTGCATGCTGACAGTGTGTTACCCCAAAACTGGGATATACATATTCGAAAAGCGTTTATGGATGAACAATATAGCCTTGGTTACTTTCGTTTTGGGCTTAAAGAATGTTTTTGGACTAAGCCCATTATTGAGTGGGGTGTAGACTTTAGGTGCAAGCATTTTCAACTACCCTTTGGGGACCAGGGGCTTTTTGTACGTAAAAAGGATTTTGAAGCTTGGAATTTACCTACTGTACCTATTTTAGAAGATGTTTTCTTGGTCAAATGTGCACAAAAATATGGACAAATAGTGGGCCTATCCGCTACCTTACTCACCTCAGGGCGACGCTGGATCAAACATGGTTTCATACGCACTACCATTATAAATGCCTGTGTCATGTTATGTGCCAAAATGGGTATGGATTTAGAGCTAATCAAGCAAGCTTACATAAAAGGGCAGAACCCTCTTTGGCAATATATGAGATTTTTAAAACAAAAAGGTAAGTAAAATGAATAATACGCAAAATAGTAATGAGCAGGCTATCATTGGAGTAATTGGCGGAAGTGGACTATATCATATTGAAAACATTAAAAATGTACAAGAAGTCAGTATTAGCACTCCCTATGGTGATCCCTCCGAGGTTTTTGTAGGTGGTGAAATAAATGGGGTGAAAGTATATTTTTTATCGCGCCATGGTAGAAATCATAAATACCTACCTTCTGAAGTACCATATCAAGCTAATATATATGCTTTTAAGAAACTTGGTATAAAATACCTTATTTCCATTAGTGCCGTAGGTTCCATGCGCGAAGGCATACCCCCACGTGATATGGTAGTTGTGGACCAATATATTGATTTTTCAAAAAATAGAAAAAGTACATTTTTTGGCCAAGGTTTAGTTGGTCATGTTTCTATGGCTAAGCCCACATGTGAAGCCCTTGGCAAAATTTTATTCAATGCGGCCCAAAATGTATTACAAGGTAGCGCACAAAGAGCGCATTTAGGTGGTACTTATTTATGCATGGAAGGACCACAATTTTCAAGCTTTGCTGAGTCTAACTTCTACCGTAGCATGGGTGTTGATGTTATAGGCATGACTAATATGCCAGAGGCCAAATTAGCTCGCGAAGCTCAAATTGCTTATGCATCCCTTGCCATGTCAACCGATTATGATTGCTGGAAAAGTAATGAAGAAGATGTCACTGCCGATATGGCCCTGCACAATATGCGGGCTAATACTGAAAATGCCCATAAAATACTAGCTATTGCCATAGATAAACTTGCTAGACTGCAACCCAAATCTATTGCACATCACGCCTTGGATATGGCTGTATTTAGTGATTATAATCATCTTAGCCAAGACAAAAAAGACTTATTAGATTTTTTAAAGGGTAAGAGGAAATAATTGTTTTCACTCAAAATATGAGCAAAAAAAATTCATATATACTTTTTGCCCTCGTAGTATTGATTTGGGGAGCAAACTGGAGTGTTATTAAGCTATTAGTAGAAACAGTGCCCCCCATATGGTCAACGGCTATACGCTCAGGCATTGCTGCTCTTGCACTATTTATATTACAAATTGCCAGCAAACAATTAATCATACCTAAACGTCATGATTTACCAGCAATTATAATTGTTGGGGTTTTTCATATTACTATTTTTGCTACCCTTATGGCCATTGGCTTACAATATACTACCGTTGGTCGCTCTGTTATTCTAGGCTATACCACCCCACTTTGGGTAACACCTGCTGCCATAATCTTGCTTAAAGAACCTTTGCATAAATTAAGGCTTTTAGGTGTTATCATGGGCATTATTGGTGTCATAGTGCTATTTACTCCAGCCATTGATAATATAAACACAAATACAGTCTTGCTTGGTAATGCTATATTACTTGCAGCATCCCTTTCTTGGGCCATTACTATTGTTAGTATTAAAATCATCAAATGGCATTCCACAGCTTTTCAATTGGTATCTTGGCAATGCCTTGTGGCAACCATTTTAACATCATTTATTGCCTTATACTACGAAGGCATGCCAAATTTTGAATTAACCACAAGCGTCATTTGGCAATCTGCTTATAATGGTCTTTTGGCAACAGCTTTTGGTTTTTGGGCCATGACCGTGGTTAATCGTAATTTACCAGCAATTGTTACATCTCTTGGTCTTTTAGCTACTCCCATTACAGGTATTGCCTTTTCACAATATATCCTAGGTGAAACTCTCGACCCACAACTTATAATTGCAGGTGGGTTTATTATGTTAGGCATAGCTCTTGGTTTTATTAGTCCTGACACTAAGAAAAAATCTTAAAATAGCAATGAGTTCATTCTATCATTTCTTCATATAATTTTGCTTTATAAGTGAGAGCTACCCCACATAAATGACGCCTTCTTTAAGCCACTCCACACCAGTATTTAAATGATTATTAATGAAATATTAAAATATTTATAAATATACGATTTATATATAGAAAAAAATTAAAATTCATAAAAAAACACTAAAAATTTACAAAAATTTGCCTAGAAAAATTTGACAAAAAATAGGTCATATGTAACAAGGCAATCACCAATTAACTTTTAAATAGTCAGGTTATCATGTCTAAAAAAGCTCTCAAAATTATAGTACCAGTCATTATGTTATTAGGTGTTTTTGCCCTATGGTTTGCGGAAAATCAAAATAAACCACCGGCAGGGGCAGCCATAGAGCTTGCCAATGCGCATAATACGCCCTTTGCATTAAATGCTAATAAAATAGATTTAGAGGCTCTAAAAAAACTAAATGTACCCATCATTATAGATTTTGGGGCAGACTCTTGCATACCATGTAAAGAAATGGCCCCTGTGTTAATAAAGCTCAATGCTGAAATGCAAGACAAAGCAATTATTAAATTTGTTGATGTGTGGAAAAACCCCAAAGGAGCCGAAGGCTTTCCTGTACAAATCATACCCACTCAAATTATTATTAACGCTGACGGAACTCCATATGTTCCTAAGAGCGTAAGCGATATCCAATTTATAAAATATAGCATGGACAAAACAGGAGAGCACGCCTTTACAGCGCATCAAGGTGGACTTAGTGAAGTACAAATGCGTAATATTTTACAAGATATGGGTGTAAAATAATGGATGCACTCTTAACACAGCTCTCAGAGCTTTTAACTACATCCATTTGGCTTGCACCCTTCATAGCTTTTTTAGCTGGGGTCATTACATCCTTTACGCCCTGCTCTTTATCAAGCGTTCCTCTCATTGTAGGCTATGTTGGTGGAACTAGTAGCCTAGGTGGGGAGCAAAATACAAAACAAGCTTTTATGTTATCAGTTATTTTTGCCTTGGGCAGCGCTTTAACCTTTACTATTTTTGGGGTTATTGCCTCCCTTGCTGGCGAATTGATAGGAACTGCTGCTAAATGGTGGTTTATAACCTTGGGTTCCTTAATGATGCTCATGGTACTACAAATGCTTGGTATTTATCAATTTATACCATCAGTTAATCTAATGGCAAAGAATAAGAAAAAGGGCGTTGTAGGTGCTTTTTTGGCTGGAATACTAGGTGGGCTTTTTGCTTCACCTTGCTCAACTCCGGTATTAATTGTACTTATTGCCATAGTTGCCGGTAAAGGCAGTTTAGCCTTTGGCATCATACTATTTTTACTTTATTCCTTGGGGCATGGCATCTTAGCAGTTATAGCTGGGACATCAGTGGGATTTGTACAAAAGCTATCTCAAAATGACAGCTATGCACACGTGGCTAAAGCTCTAAATATTGCTTTGTCAATAATTTTAATGGGTATAGGCTTTTATATGTTCCATCTGGCCTTTCAAATGTAATTACAGCATGGCATCTTCAAGAGCTGTAATTAAGCTATCGGCATCTTCTACTCTACTACTCCAAGATGTTACAAAACGAATAGTATGCTCTTGCTCTCCTTTGCTCCACGTTTCAAAGGCATGACTTTTCGCCAAGTTACAAGCTACACTAGCAGGTAATACGGGGAAAATCTGATTAGTATAGGTTGGTATGAGCAAAGGTATGCTTAGCTCTTGAAGCTTGGCATCAATATATGTTGCTATATTATTAGCTTGTTTTGCCAAATCATAAAACAGATTATCCTTAAATAAAGCTTCAAATTGTGCCCCAATAATCCAACCCTTAGCAAGAAGCGCACCGCGTTGCTTACAAAGATAGCGAAAATCTCTTTGCAGATGCTCATGCACAAGCACTAAAGCCTCACCAAACAAAGCCCCATTCTTGGTTCCACCAATATAAAATGCATCACATAGGCTGGCCATTTCTTCCAAGCATGGTGTATCTTCTCCACAAGTTGTGGCCACCCCAAGGCGTGCACCATCTACAAAAAGATATAAATCCAATTCTTTGCAAACATTGGATATGTCCACAAGTTCAGCCTTAGTATATACAGAACCAAGTTCAGTAGCCTGTGAAATATACACAAGTCTTGGCTGTACCATATGCTCATTATCATGTGTGGCGCACAATGCTTTAATTTGTGCAGGACTAAGCTTACCATCAGGACAATTTGCCGTGATTATTTTATGCCCTGTGGCCTCAATAGCTCCGGTTTCATGTACTTCAATATGCCCACTTTCGGCCGCAATAACAGCCTGATGTGGGCGTAAAAATGAAGCTATACTAAGTAAATTTGTTAATGTACCACCTGCAATAAAGTGTACCTGCGCTGTAGGACAAGCGCATAGTGAAGCAATAAGCTTAGCTGCATTTTCAGATATAACATCGAGGCCATAGCCTGCATAGTAACCATCTTGTGTAGTGTTTAAGGCTTGCAATATATGGGGGTGACAAGTGCGATTATAGTCATTTTTAAAAGCTTGAATAATAGGTATGCTCATTGTTTTCTTCTAATATTATGAATATTTCTTATTTAACCAATAATCCAAACAAGTAAATAAGACTTTAGGTAAGATAGGTTTAGTAATATGGTCATTCATACCACAATCAAGGCTTCTTTCTTTATCTCCAGCCATAGCATGAGCTGACATGGCAATGATGGGCAAGTCAGCAAATTTGGGCATTTGACGTATGAGTTTGGTAGCAGTCAATCCATCCATAACGGGCATTTGAATATCCATAATAACCAAGTCATAGGCTTTTTGCTCAAGCATTTCAATGGCCTCTTTGCCATTACAAGCAATGTCTAATGTAAACCCTTCACTTTTTAAAAGTTCCTCAGCAATCAATTGATTAATCTGATTATCTTCCACTAATAAGAGATGCCCGCTAAGCTTGGTAGCACGTGTTACAGTTGGGCTATGTTCATTACAATCAGTGTTAGCATCTGCCAAGTTAAAGACAGCATCAAAAAAGAATGTTGACCCTTTACCTACAACACTTTCAACCCAAATATTCCCCTGCATCATACTTATAATGCGCTTGGAAATCACCAGCCCAAGGCCCGTACCACCGTATTTGCGTGTAACTGAAGTGTCAGCTTGCGTAAAGGCCGTAAACAAATTATCAATTTGCTCCTGACTTAAACCAATGCCACTATCTTTTATCTCAAAAACACAGTGCATGAGTCCATCACGCTGCTTAGTTTGCACATCAAAGCTAACTTCACCCTCATTAGTAAATTTAAGGGCATTGCCTAGCAAATTGAGTATAACTTGCTTTAAGCGCAAAGGATCACCCAAGATGGGAACAGTTGATCCAGACCCTTCCTTCATGGTAAATTTAATATTTTTTGCTGTTGCCATATGCCCTAAAAGGCTTTGTATTTCTGAGCATATATTATGCAAGGTAAAGGCAATACTCTCCATCTCAAGCTTACCAGCTTCAATTTTTGAAAAATCTAAAATATCATTTATAATTCTCAATAATTCTTTGGCTGAAAACAAGCTTTTATCCACATAATTTTTTTGAGTATCGTCAAGCTTTGTTAATTCCAAAAGTTGTAACAGACCCAAAATACCATTCATGGGAGTACGAATTTCATGGCTCATATTAGCTAAAAATTCACTCTTAGCTTTGGCACTTTGTTCAGCAATTTCTTTAGCTTCCAGCAAGGCCTGTTCATTTTCATGAATTTCTTTAAGCATGGCCTTTTGCTTGCGCAAATCTTTCAAATAAGTGATTAAGCCTTTCTTGCCGCCATATAATGTACGAGTCACTAAGACATCAAGCGGTATTTCTTCACCTGTAAAAGCATGATGAGTAATAACTTCGCATGTTGCCTTACCATTAGCATAGCATTCTTCAATCATTTTAACCAATAAATCTTGACTTCTCATGCCGCCAGGTTGAAACTCAGGTAATGTTTTGTGGAAGTTTTGCAAATATTCTTCTTGAGTTTCAAAACCAAAAGTATGCGCACCCTCAAGGTTTGTATAGATAAGGTTTGAATTTTCATCCCAAAAATGCACGCATATAGGTAGTGAATCAAGCATTAAGGTATTGCGCAATTCAGCCTCTTTCACCAACTCTTGTGTTGCCCTAAGTTCGCGTAAATCTTTAGCATATGAAATAACAATATCTTCTCCACCAAGGTTTGCACGCACCAAGATAACTTCCATGGGGATTAGTTCACCTTCAGTATCAAGATGTAACCATTCAAATCTTTTATATCCATGCTCAAGTGTATACAAGTGATTAGATTTAATGGTATCAATCGAGTGATCACCATTGGGTTGATACTCAGGACAAAGCGTATGCATCTTTTTGCTAAATTCACGTTTACAATCAAGCTTAAATGTGCGTAATATTTCTTGATTGCAATCTATAATATTGCCAGCTTTATCCCAAAACGTAGCGCAAAGCGGTACATTTTCGATAAGTAAAGCGTTACGTTCTTCAATGAGTGAGATTTTTTCCTCAATGGCCTTAAAAGCGCGTAAATCTCTAGCATAGGCTAAAAGCACATCCTCATCTTTATACTTAGTACGTACTAAGGTAATTTCCATGGGACATGGCTTGCCATGACGATCTATATGCATCCACTCAAAAACATAATGCCCTTGCTGAAAACCTGTACTTAGCACTCGTATAAAAGCATTATTAGACAGCTCACCATTAGGTTGAAACTCTGGAGACAAAGCATTGAAATCATTTAGATATTCTAATTTGTCATCATAGCCTAGCAACTGATAGGCTGTGGTGTTGGTATCAATTACCTCAAAATCTTTATTTATTAAGTGTGCTCCAAAAGGCATGCTATCAAGCATAGTACGCAAAGATTCTTCCACCTGCTTAACTTTTTGCTCACTAGCAATTAGGGGGCGCATATCATAACTAAAAATTGCTATTACATCTTTGTAATCATACCAAACGCGCACAAAGGTCATGCGTACTGGGATAGGGGCATTATTAATATCGCACCAGACCCATTCTCGTTCAATACATTGCTCATTAAAAGCATTAACGATTGTACTACTTAAAATGCTAAAAGATTTTTCTCCATCTTTTTGATACTCAGGAAAACATGTTGATGATTTTTGTAAACAATCTTGCCTAGATGAACACCCCAATAATTTTATGAAACTGTCATTGCAATCCACCATTTCGCAATCAATGCTCCAAAAACATATGGGGGTAAGTGTACGATAAGTTAAATCAGTGAGAATGAGGGGTTTTTTTGATGGCCCCCAAAAAATATCTATTTCTTGCGATGCATTTTGTATTTGCAATATAAAGATTTTATCATTTTCATGGGAGATATAACTAACTATAAGTTGTGTAGCAATATTAAATCTATCGCTAAAAAACCACTTAAAATGGCGCAAACCATGTTGCAGTGACATGGTACAATTGTGGTGCAATACGTCAAAAAAGTAGGCTTTATCATCAAAAATTGAGGCTGGTGAATTTTTCCAATACTCATAACATTCATGAGCATTACCTACTTGAAAAAACTCGTAAAAACTTGAAGTGGCATAATAGATTTGACCATGCACTGAAACACAAGCAAGCGGCAAAGGGTTGCTAGAGTAAAGATTAGATAAAAAATTTTTATAATCTTTCAATTTAGAAGTAGTAGTAGTCATAATATCCATGTGCCATATATCAGTAAAAGTTGCACCGGCACAATATATAATCATGTACGTAGTGTCAATTCATGTGTTGATTGGATTTGTATACAATATTTATTTTAAAATTGCAAAGTTTACTTAGCCAAACCTTTTCCGTATGAGTAAAAAATATATTTACTCACCAACTACTAATATTACAAAATTTCAACTAATTATATTATAGAATAACTTTTCGGCTAGCTTTACATTCATACGGTTTTGTTTTACACCACGCCGCATGGAACTAACTAACTACATTTTTTTACTAACATGGTTTGGGGCTGGCTTTGTTAATGGTATTAGTGGCATGGGCGGAGCTATGATTGCCGTACCCATATTACTAACATTTATGCCCCCCACAATTTTATTTCCATCAACCTGTATTGTTACTACTATTCTAACTGCATACATAGCCTGGCTCTACCGTAAAGATAGCGTTTACCCCATTGTCAAAAGGCTATTCATAGGTGCAATACCTGGGGCTGTTGCTGGGCTTGCCCTATTGATATATATCAAAGCTCAATACATTCAATTGCTTGCTGGTTTAGTTATGCTTGCATTTGTTTATTTGCAATTTTTGCGCGACCGTCAAGCCATTGTCGAGCGGCACGAAACCCTTGGCAAAACACTATTTATTGGCTTTGGCTCAGGTGTGCTTATAACATCTATTTCCTTTGGTGGCCCTTTACTTGGAGCATATTCCTTATACCTTGGGTGGCCAAAAACACAATCAGTTGGAATTATGAATGTTTTTGCACTTATGGCCTTTGTGGTGGCAGTCATATTCCAGGCTAGTGCTGGTCTTTATACCCCTGAGGTCTTATCTCTTGCCCTAAAAGGTGTTTTCGCTGGTATTTTGGGTGTTGCTTGTGCAACCCCATTAGTAAAAGTCATATCTCAAAAAACTTTTAAGTTTATAATCTTAACCCTTATTGGGGTGGGCGGTGTAACCTGTCTTTGGCGTGGTTTTGGCTTATAATTAAAAAAATTACCTTGCTACGCTAACAATTCTATTAACGTAGCAAGATAATTTTATATATTTAATGTTTATAATTATTAAATAAAGCCACTAACCCCAAAGTACAAAACCGCTTTCAAGCGATGACTCAATACCTTGTGTTATGGGTATAACTCTTATACCATAAGCATAGCGCCCATTATTTTCCGTAACAAAACTACCTTCATATAATAGTTCGCCATTTTCCTCTTTAAGCTCAAGGTCCAATACATATGGTTTTTCAATATAATCACCATTATCGTTTACTAAACCAATAACAAATTGTGTTAATATTTCAGCCGTCTGCATTTGCCCAGGATTGATACTGACCTTGATATTAAGAGGAACCCCACAAGCTATGCTTTCATTTTCAATGCCATTAATGACAATTTCCTTAATGGAAAGTGAGGCAAAGCGTACAGGTAAATTTTGCTTCCACTGAGCTAAATGCCTTGCCAGTTCGCGATTATTCTTATGTGTTTCAGTATTACGTAAAGCAGCTGGTGCATAGAAACCTTCTATATAATCATCTAGCATACGATTTGAACTATACATGGACGTTAGGGTACGCATGGAGTTTTTAGATAGCTCTACCCAGCGTTTGGGTAAATTACCTTGTCCGGCTTCAAAGTAAAGAGGAACAACTGACTTTTCCAACAGTTTATATAAATCCTCAGCATCTGCATAATCATTTTGGTCTTGTGCGGGCAAGCTTTTTTCCACCACTGGTCCAATGGTCCAGCCATTTTCTCTATTATAGCCTTCGCACCACCAGCCATCAGATACACTAAGGTTAATACCACCGTTTACTGGTACTTTTTGACCACTTGTACCAGAAGCTTCATGTGGCCTACGCGGAGTATTTAGCCACACATCGCAACCTTGAGCCATAAGGCGTGACACACCAAGGCTATAATCCTCAATAAAGAATATGCGCCCAAGGAAGCGATCTTCTTTAGCATATTGAATTACTTGTTGTATAAGTTCAATACCAGCTTGATCAGCAGGGTGAGCTTTACCGGCAAACACAATAATAACACGCTTATCCTGTTGATGTAATAACCTTTCTAGTCTATCAGGGTCAGCAAAAAGTAAGGTTGCTCTCTTATATGGTGCAAAGCGACGTGCAAAACCAATAATAAGACTATCTGGTCGAATATTCTCTCTTAAAGTTTGTTCCTTATGGCTGTCTATACCATACTTACGCATAAAACCAGGAATGGAGACGCGTAATGCATCAAGTAAGGGCTCTTTTTGTTGCAGCTTGGCAGTCCAATACTCTTCAGCAGGTATCTTAGCAATATCATTCCAAATGGGGTCATTGGGTTTAGCCTTAACCCAATCTTCCCCTAAATATTGATCTAATATAAGTTTTATGGGATTACCCACATAAGACAAAGTATGCACTCCATTGGTAACATGCTGTATTGGTATTTCGGGTATTGGGACCCCCTTCCATAAATCACGCCACATATGTTGCGACACAACACCATGGATTAAACTTACACCATTGGCGCGGCTAGCTGTTTTTAAGGCAAGTACAGTCATTTCAAAGCTTCCACCACGTTCAGGTCCTTCTATGCGACCAAGGCGTAAAAACTCAGGCCACGTAAGACCAAGACTTTCGGCATAGCCTGTAAAATAGCGTTCCATAAGATCAAGGCTAAAGCGCTCATTACCAGCATCAACAGGGGTATGTGTTGTAAATACTGTATTGCTACGTACGCGTTCAAAAGCTTCTTGAAAAGTTAATTGCTGCTCATGCATATAGGCGCGAATGCGCTCGATGACCATAAAAGCAGAATGCCCTTCGTTCATATGATAAACACTAGGGGTGATATTTAGCTTACGCAACATACGTATACCACCCATACCAAGAAGAATTTCTTGCTGAATACGCAAATTACGATCAGCCTCATACAATCTTGCAGTAATTCTACGGTCTTCTTCTGTATTAGCGGCCACATCAGTGTCCATTAAATAAAGACAAATACGCCCTACTCTTACTCTCCAAATTTGAGCATAAAGAGTGCGCCCTGGCATATCAACATCCACTAATATGGGTTTACCATTACTTTTATCAGTAACACACTCTACAGGAAGATTTGCAAAATTATTAATGGGATATAGCGGAATTTGTCTACCATGATCGTCAATACTTTGCTTAAAGTAGCCATTCCTATATAATAAACCTACAGCAACCAAGGGCAAGTGTAAATCACTGGCTGACTTTAAGTGATCACCAGATAAAACACCAAGGCCTCCGGAATAAATAGGTAATGACTCATGCAAACCATATTCTGTTGAAAAATAAGCCACAGGTTTATCTACACGCAGGCAGGTATTTACATCGGCGCAAGTCTCAGCCATGTAATCATCAAAAGATTGCATGACTTCTTTATAAGAATTCATAAATTCAGTATTTTTTACTAGGTCATGCATGCGAGAAGGGCTAACTTCTTCTAGTATGCGTAAAGGGCTATGGTTGGTGCTGTTCCAAAGAGAATGGCTAATAGTAGCAAAAAGACGCCTAGCCATGTGGTTTGTAGACCACCACAAATTGCGTGCAAGCTCATGTAAGCGTGACAATTCTTGTGGTAGAGCCGATATGGCCGTCACTGGGCGTAAATGTGGTATGGTTGATGATGTTGGTGTTAGTACATGAATTAATCTTTCTTGGCGTTGTAAATGTTCGCGATGGGTATCACGCTTAGCTGCCTGTTCCAAAGCAGTGCCATAGGCATCAATATAATTAGCAAAAAACTTTTCCCAAGAAGACATCTGGGCTAATTTGCGAACAGCTTTACGTCTATTTTCAAGTTCTTGCTCAGAACAAAAAGCGTAGTCATGCAATGATTTGTGTAAGGAGTTGATGCAATCTTCCAAAACATTATGATGCCTTGCAACAACACATACTCCAGTACTTTCTACTTCACTTTCTTTGCTTTGGGCCCATATACCAAAACCGGCTAAATCACTAGTGACAGTAGGCACAGCGTAGGCTGCACTTTCATGAGGTGTATAACCCCATGGCTCATACCACGATGGAAATACCCCAAGATCACAAGCACTAAGCACTTCTTCATAAGGCATATTAAGAAATCCATCATTACCATTTAGCATAGCCGGAATAAAGAGTAAGCGTAAATTATCACCCACTTCATTATTAAGTCCAAGGCGACGGCATGCTGCAATAATAGGATCTGCATTGCAATTCCAAATACGGAAAGGGCTTAAAAATGCTTCATTTTCTATAGTACGTGTTTTTTGCCCGCTAACAATCTCGCCAGATACGCCATCATGCCCACCCATCACCAAGAAAAGAGCTAACACACGGGTTGGAGATTTTCTTAATACATCGGCCATGCGCGCAAGGGCTTCAATAAATATATCAACACCCTTATTCTTAAATTCATAACGCCCAGAAATAACAAAAATACGTGTATTTTCGTCTAATTCTTCTCCAAGAAAAGGGGCAATTGTTTGAAGTAATTGTTTACGATATTGCTCGGGCTTAGCGCGGTCAACGGTATAGTCTGGCACAACACGCATATCAAGGCCGTTAGTTGTTATAACATGGGGAGTACGCCCAAGAAAAGCCGTAGCCTCTTCTCCAGTAATATCACTAACAGTTGTAAAGCAATCAGCCTCACGAGCAGCTGTAGATTCCATGGAGCATTTAGCAATAATATTATGAGTTGTAGCCTCACTTGTAGGATTGATTTGGCGCATATGCTTGTAAATATCAACACCTGAACCAGCTAAAGCACGTCCTAGCATGGTAGCATGAGTTGTAAATACAGTACCGATAGACGGCGCTAATTTTTTAACAGCAAGTAATCCCGCACCGGTCATCCACTCATGAAAATGAGCAATGCACCTTGTTTCACTAGGTAAAGCATAGCTTTCTTGAATGGCTGCTATAATTTCACCACAAGCATAACTAAACATAACCGGTTCAATGTATTCCCAGCCACCAGATAGTGAATCAACTCCATAATTATTCCAAAGTTCATATAATAACTGATTGCTATTATAGCGTTTGGCAAAATCTACTAAAATAACCTTGGGCTCTCCAGGAATTTTCCAACGCCCCAATCGGCATTTTAAATCACGCAAAGCAAGGGCTGGGCGAATGATATCCCAACAAGGTTCATCAGTTTCTACAAATTCTGCGTTGTCCTTCATATCTGGACCAAGTAAAAAGTAATCTTCTCCATAATTATCAACAGCATGCAAAGCCTTACTACTTACAACGGAGTAAATACCACCAACCTTATTACAAACTTCCCAGCTAACCTCAAATACTGTGGTTTTTATTTTTTCAGATGTCATATATTTCTCCTTTACAGCGTTGATTTTTATATATGCAAGATGTTAAGTTAGATTTATTCAATAATTATGTGGTAGCCTTAGTTTTTTTAGCACTACTTTTAGTTGTTGTTTTCTTTGTAGCTGTAGACTTAGTTGACTTAGCTGTTTTAACTGCGCCCACTTCGACCTTTGTAGCTTTAACACTAGTTAGCTTCATTTCTGATGGCGCTGTTTTAGAGCTAGCTGCTGATTTTTCTGTTGCCTTAGTGCTTTTACTACTAGACTTAGCCACCGTTTTCTTAGTAGCACTAGGCTTCTTACTAGCCCTTGTTGTACTAACCTGTTCTGTTTGCATGGATTTTAAAACCAATTCAAAATCTGCCAAGACATTCATAAAATTAATATATGCATCATAAGGACTTGCATATGGACTTTTAGAACTTAGGCTTTGTTCATCACTAAACCACTTAGTACACATATGCGCAAAATTATCTGAGCTTTGCAAACGCTGCCAAGTGCGACATATCTCTTCACCACATAAATGAGGTTGTAAATCCACCAGACCATAAAGTGAATGAATGGCATCTTTTTGCATATCATTACCAAGCCAAGTATCAAGGTCATGACCAGATAAAGCCCAAGACATAAAATAAGGCACATCAATCTTTCCAGCTGTTTTTGCTGCCTTAGCTATTTGAGATGGAGTTTTAAAAGTTGCACCTTGATCTAAAAGCAGACCTGGTAAGCTTTCCATAAAATCAAAAATACCTGTGTCTGCCTTATGTTTTATGCCAAATATTTCATAGGGCATAAACAAATTGATACTTTCACCCTCGGCATTTTCTACATCGCACCAAGAAGCAAACTTTTCAGCAGTTAATGGCCAAGCATCCCATTCTTTTTGCCCAAAGCGTAAAGCAATGTCATTAGATAGAGATACATTTCTAAGTAACAGCTTCATTTTTTTACAATTAAGTGGCTCATATACAAAGTTGGGGCTACGCCAACCCAAGACTTGGTCACTACCCTCACCAAGCATGGCCAAAAAGCCCATTTTCTCAACACCTACTGCCAAATCATTGTTATATATATGTTCTGTATGTCTATAGGTAGTTGGCTTTTGGCCAAAATATTCTTCTATTTTCTGGCTATGTAGTTTTACTTGACGCGCAAATTCTTGCGGAGCATATAAAAATGTCATGGAATGACTATATGTTTCTCCTAAAAATTCCACACAATTAGTTGCAGCAAGGGCCTTAAAGCTATCTAAAACCTCAGGGGCATACTGCTCAAATTGTTCAAGGGCCATGCCCGAAATAGAAAAAGATACCTTAAACCTACCCTCATGTTTTTGAATAAGACGTAAAAGTAAGTCATTCATAGGTAAATAACAATTGCGTGCAGCATGAAGCATGGCATCACAATTGCGATCGTCATCTTCATAAACAGAATTTTGGCCCAAATCAAAAACCGTATAACGACGTAATTTATATGGGCGATGAATTTGAAAATAAAGGCAAATTGCTGGCATATTAATGGGCTCCTGCCATAGATGCGGTATAAATTTGATTTAGCTGGTCTGCAACATTTTCCCAGCGCAGAGTTTTAAGTTCTTCCCTACAATTTTTGACCAGAGACTTAGCCAAGGCCGGATATCTTAACACAGCGCAAATTTTATCGGCCATATCACGCGTATCCCAAAAGTCTGCTTTTAGTGCATGTTGTAAAACTTCAGAAACTCCGGACTGACGAGAAAGTAACACAGGCACATCATATAGCATGGCCTCAAGAGGAGTAATTCCAAATGGTTCTGACACACTTGGCATAACATATAAGTCACTTAAAGCAAACATTTTATCAACTTCTTCACCACGCAAAAATCCGGTAAAATGAAATCTATTCCCAATGCCAAGTTGACCGGCACGACGAATGATAGTTGGAAGCATATCACCTGCTCCTGCCATAAAAAAACGTACATTTTTTTCTTTTTCAAGAACCATCTTAGCTACTTCAATGAAGTATCCTGGACCCTTTTGAAAAGTCACTCGTCCTAAAAACAAAACCCATTTTTCATGATTTACACGTGGCAAAGAGTTAAATTGATGTTCTATTTCATGGCGTGCAACAGCATTGTGCACCACAAAAATTTTATGTTCAGGCACTTGATAATGCTTCATTATCATAGATTTAGTTAAATGGCTAACTGCAATTACTTTATCCGCAGCATGCAAACCTGCTCTTTCCATATCGGCCACAACACTATTTACATTTTCACCTGAACGGTCATATTCAGTAGCATGAATATGAGCAATTAAAGGTTTGCCAGTAAGGTTTTTAGCTAGCATACCAGCAGGATATGTCATCCAATCATGTACATGTATAACATCAAAATTTTCTTGCAAAGCAATACTTGCCGCTAAACGGCTATAGCGATAAACCTCGGCCATAAGATCTGGTCCATAACCACCTTGTAAAGTATAAGTGCTACTTTCAGACCAAGTTTGCACATATGATATATCTTGCTTGCTCATACTCTTCCACTGCTGACGAGCTAAGTAACTCTCTTCAGTATCATAAGCAAAAAGCAAGGATGACAGGCGGTATTCACGAAGATTTTCATGCCAAATATGTTGCTCACCCATATCAATCTTAGCATGCATATGTGCATAAATAGGAGTACCAGAGGCTGAACGCAAACTGATGCCTTGGCTTTGCTCATGCCCACGTGGCAAGGTTGGCAATACAAAGATAACTTGAGTATTTTTTTTAATTAAGCCTTGAGTCATGCCATAACAAGCAGTACCAAGCCCACCACTGATATGAGGTGGAAATTCCCAACCAAACATAAGAACGCGCATATCTTTTCCTATTTTGTCCAGCTATCTACTTTGCGGACAATTAATTGTTGCTAAAATTGACTGCTCCCATAAAGCATAACTTTCTGGAGCAGCTTGCTTTAACATTATTAAACTACGTAAAACTTCTGCCACACTCCAAGCTTGTGATACACAACCATTAGGCTTATGCGGAGCAGAAGCATCAAATATTTCCGATAAAGTGCCAACACCTGCATCAAGAAAATGTTCAGTAAATAGAGGCGTTATAGTATCAAGCAAGCTTTTTGCAGCACCTTCAATATCCCAAGCAGTACGCATTAAGGCCTCGGTATAATGCCCTAAAAGCCAAGTCCACACCGTTCCTTGATGATATGCCCCATCGCGTTGCTCTGGAGTTCCACCATAAACGGGACAATAGCGTGGATGTGTTGGAGAAAGAGTGCGAAGCCCATATGGAGTAAGCAATTTATTACGCACACACTCAACCACATGTGCCTGTAAATCATCTTCCAAAATAGGGTACGGTAAGGACACTGCAAAAATTTGATTGGGCCTGATACTAATATCAAGCTCTTCTTCACGCCACACATCACCAAGGTATCCACCCCAATACTCAACCCAAAATCTTTGTTTAAATTGTACACGCATATTACGTAAATACTGAGCTGATACTGGTGGTTCCTCATCAAAGCGTGTGGCAAGAAAATCTGCAAAGGCCAAAGCATTATACCAAAGAGCATTGATTTCCACCGGACAACCATAGCGCGGCGTGACAGGCTCTCCATTTACCTGAGCATCCATCCATGTTAATTGAGTATGCTCATTACCGGCATGTAAAAGTCCATCTTCATCAATATTTATGAGTGGATGTTGTCCATCCATATAGGCAGCAATAATACCTTTAATTGCAGGCCAAATATTTTCATAAAGCCACTCTTCCTCTTCTGGCATGTGCTGCAAAAGTTTTTGGGCTGCCCAAATATACCAAAGTGAAGCATCAACTGAGTTATAAGCGTGACTATCTTCACCTGCACCAAATATGTTAGGCACAAGCCCGTGACGAATACTCTTGGTAGCCGATTGCAAAATACGCTTACCCTTGCTAAGCCTTCCAGCACAAAAAGTTAAACCTGGTAAAGAAATAAAGGCATCGCGACCCCAAGCATCAAACCAGTGATAACCAGCTAAAACTTCAAGCAGGCCATCTGGTGGGGTAATCATAAAGCTTGCCCCTTGGCGAGTGAGTTGCCCCAATATATCATCGGCAACTTGTACTAACTTCACTCTATTTTCGGTTTCACTTTGCCATAATTCATCTATATTGCTAGGTATTTCTTCTGTAGATGCAGCCAAATACACAGGTTCATTAAGCTTTAGCGAAAAATCAAAAAATGCAGGCTGAAACAGATCTTCCTGTGCAGGGAATCCACGCTCTGCTTCAACAAAATACTCAACATTATAGTACCAATCGCAATTTGTATCAATGCGCAATTGCCCCATACCCTGCATAAATAAGGGCGGCATATGCGCATAAGGATTAACACAAAAACCATCTTGGCTAAGCTGTAAGGTGCTTTGTATATTATCGTTTTTGTGCATCAAACTATGAAAATGCCTATAGGCTAAAAGAGGTTTAATGCGCAAAGTAAGCTCAGGAATTGCATATTCGCTTTGGGCTTCATACTTCATAAGCAGCAAGGGCTTATTACGCACAAGCACTAATTCACGCGTCATGGTTAAGTCTGCTATGCGATAGGTAAATTTTGGCCAATCATTTATGCTAACTTCTTGTAAATACTCATGGCCTCTAGGGAAATACATGTCTGGATGTTTACGCGTAGAAAAGAAAAACTCTTTGTTTGCAGCAAGTAATGAGTCCTCGGTTGTAGAAAGCAAAACATGACGCCCCTTTAACCTTGGTATATTAACCACCAACAAACCATGATACTTTCTTGTATTACAATAAGGTATAGTTCCAGAGGCGTAACCACCAAGCCCATTAGCTAAGACCCACTCCTTACTTAAAGAGCGACGTATATTAAGGCAAGCTACCCTATCAAAGCAAAACTTCATGATTTCCTCCGTATCTACTCCGCATAATAACAAAGAAAATAGATACACTAATTGAAAATTATTATCAATACCAAAACAATTATATAAGCATAGTAAATAAAGTGCTCATTATCTACTGTCTATAAGGTATATCTCTTCCCTTGTCGAGAACGTTTTGCATTTAATCAATGAAAAATACTTGCCCCTTATGTGTAAAACAAGATATTATATTCAAAGAGGCTAAAAATAGTCTGGCAGTATTTTTTAAAAATTATTGCCAACGTTATATTTAGTTCAGCATTTCATGATATCTAGCTCTTTATGTAGGGAGAATTTATGTATATAATTACTGGTGGTGCCGGTTTTTTAGGTAGTGCGCTTATTTGGGAATTAAATCAACAGGGTATTGATAATATCCTAGTGGTTGACAATCTAGCTCTCTCGGAAAAATGGAAGAATATTGTTGGCTTGCGCTATGCAGATTATATGCATCGTGACGCATTTATAGCTTCCATCCATAAATATGGTCTACAAAGTGGCGTGCAAGGTATTGTGCATCTGGGGGCTTGTTCTTCCACCACGGAGCGTGATGCAGACTTTTTAATGCAAAATAACTTTCATTATAGCCGAGACTTATGCATCGCTGCTCTTAATAGCGGTGTACGCTTTATCAATGCTTCATCAGCATCAACCTATGGTGATGGTAGTCTAGGATTTAGTGATGATGAAAAGCTACTAACTAAGCTGCGACCCCTTAATATGTATGGATATTCCAAACAACTCTTTGACCTATGGCTGCAAAGAAATCACTATTTATGTAAGGTGGCGAGCTTAAAATTTTTTAATGTTTATGGTCCCAATGAATACCACAAGGATAATATGCGTAGCGTTGTGTGCAAGGCTCATACTGAAATAAAGCAAAATAATACCTTGCGCCTTTTTGCCTCAAATCATCCCGACTATGCCGATGGTGAACAAATGCGAGATTTTATATATGTGAAGGATTGCACCCGCATCATGGCTTGGCTATTAGATAATAGAGCAGTAAACGGCATCTTCAATGTTGGAACAAGTGAAGCCAGAAGCTTTAATGATCTTGCAAAATCTGTATTTAATGCCATGAATTTACCAACTAATATTGAATATATTGAAATGCCCCCTCAATTACACGGTAAATATCAAAACTTTACTAAAGCCCCCATGCAAAAGCTTCTATCTTTTGGCTGCCCCCTACCAAGTTATACCCTAGAAGATGGTATCAAAGACTATGTACAAAATTATCTAGACAATGGTCAGTATTTAAGTATTAATTAGCGACGTTCTTATGTTTGTTATAAATTGTACTTTGGCTATTGCATCTTAATCATGCTTAATAGGGACAAAATTTCATGGCAACTGTAAAAACAGCTACATTTTCTGTAGCATTAATTTGGTTTGGCGCATCCATTTCCATTGCAGAAATCCTAACGGGCACATTGCTCGCCCCCCTAGGCTTTGCTAAGGGTTTAACAGCTATAATTATAGGCCATATCATTGGCGGTACTTTATTTTATTTAGCTGGTGTAATTGGTGCTAGAACACAAAAAAGCTCCATGGAAACTGTAAAAACAGCCTTTGGTGCGCGCGGTGCCATATTATTTTCTACCCTAAACGTAGTACAACTCATTGGCTGGACTGCTGTTATGATTGCCATTGGCATAGCCACAGCCAACGCTATCCTACCACTTGGTAATATTGCTTGGGGACTTATATTATGCACACTAATCTTATGCTGGATATTTATTGGGCTAAAAAACTTTAGTAAAATAAATATAGTGGCTATGTCGTTGCTTTTTTTGCTAACGCTTTTTTTAAGCTTTACCATTTTTCAAGGTAATATGCCCTATACTGGTACAGCTGAAATGCCCATGGGTATTGCCATAGAATTATCGGCTGTTATGCCTCTTTCTTGGTTACCACTTATTGCAGATTATACACGCAATGCTAAACATCCGCTTATGGCCACAAGAGCTAGTGTTCTAGTCTATTTGCTAGGTAGCACCTGGATGTATACCATTGGACTAGGTGCAGCATTATTTACAGCCCAAACTGATATGGGGCAAATTCTCTTGCATTCAGGCCTTGGCATACTTGGGGTTTTGATTGTAATGTTTTCAACCACAGCAGGCACCTTCCTTGATGCCTACTCAAGTGGCGTGAGTGCCGTGAGTATTTGGAAAAATCTTAACGAAAGAACAGTTGGCATATTTGTATGTATATTGGGTACCGCTCTTGCTGTATTTACACCTATTCGCCAATTTGAGTCCTTCTTATTCTTCATTGGCTCAGTATTCGCACCTATGGCTGCTATTCTTATAGTTAATTTCTTTATTTTGCGTAATGACTATCATACTAAAGACTTTGCTATTTTAAACCTTGGCGTATGGTTAGTTGGTTTTCTTTTCTACCGTTACCTTATTACCCTCAACCTTGAAACCGGAACTACTTTACCAGCCATAGCTTGCACCATGATACTTTGCCTTATTGCAAACAAGCTCGCTGTATTAAGATGGAAAAAATAGAAAATATTATTAAGTTATATACAATAAGACAGTTGCCCCAAGGTGTTGCCACATACAACACCATTTATATTTCTTATAACAGACTATTTATATTTACCATTTTTAGCAAGCCTTATCTATACAGTTGACATATGCCCATTATAAGCTAATATTTTAAGAAAAGCGGAGTAATAAATGACTAATAATACTACATCAGATTTAACCACAGCAAATAATACTTTAAGCCCAGAGCAAGAGCAAAATATCGTCGAAATTGCTAAGTCTATTAATTTGGCTGATCCATCATTAGATGTCACCTATGGCACAAAAACAATGCAAGATATTTCACGTTTTTCTGACGACTTGCTTTCACGTGTGCAGGCCAAAGACTCAGGTGAAATTGGTGAGTCCCTGACCAACTTAATGTTAAAGGTAAAAGATATTGACGTTGCAAAAATGAACGATGAACAGGGATTTTTTGAAAAGTTACCAATTATTGGTTCACTATTCAATAAGGTTGAAAAAACCGTAGCTCAATTTAAAACCCTATCCGAGCAAGTAGAAGTAATCACAAATCAGCTAGATACTTCTATGATTGGCCTCTTACACGATGTTGAAGTTTTAGAGCAATTATATATACATAATGAAGAGTTTCATCATGAATTATCCTTATACCTTGCAGCAGGCAAACACAAATTAGAAGAGGCAAGAAACGTAGACTTACCGCGTTTGCAAGCTGAGGCTGAGCAATCTGATAATGCCCTTGATGCCCAAAAAGTACGTGACTTTGCAGAACAAATTAATCGCTTTGAAAGACGACTACATGATTTAGAAATATCTCGAACTATTACCATTCAAACCGCTCCGCAAATTCGCCTTATCCAGTCAAATAATCGCGCTTTAGCTCAAAAAATACAAACTAGTATTTTAACCACCATTCCCATTTGGAAAAACCAAATGGTGCTAGCCCTTTCCTTACATGGGCAAAAAGGGGCAGCCGCCTTACAAAAAAATGTCGCTGATACAACCAATGAACTTTTAAGCAAAAATGCTAGTATGTTAGAGCAGGCTGCCATAGATACTACACGCGAGGTTGAAAGATCTATTGTTGATATTAGCACTTTAAGAGAAGTGCATGCTAAACTCATCTCTACCATTGATGAAACTTTACGTATATCCCAAGAAGGGCGGCAAAAGCGTTTAGAAGTAGAAAAAGAATTACTACATATGGAAAGTGAGTTAAAAAATAATTTGCGTGACTTAGCTACTCGTAAAAGTCAACAAAGCCTTGAAAATGCTAAGGGATAAATGTTACGGTATTAAAAGGGTAAGGTAATGATTCCTACACAAGATACAACTGCCAATGATGGTTTTTTTAAAAAAGTAATAGATTACATCAAAGGTTTTGGTATGCGTTTGCTTGTGCATGGCGCAGCCTTACTTTGTGCCGGTGTTGTGGCTGGCGCAAGCGTTGGAAGCTTTGTTTTTTTAGGAACTTACTTCGGCCTAATTTGTCTTGTCCCGCGTGAGACCAGCATGAAAAAAGAATGGCTAATCCCAACGGGTATTGGACTTTTGCAAATGCTAATCGGATTTGGACTGGATTTGCCATTGTATCAATGTGTATTTTGGGCTGGATTTCAAACCTATATTCAGCGCATGCTTGCAAAAAAATTTAATCTTGGACTTGAGTGGATTGTAAGTATCTTCCTGCTACCAATAGCCCTTGATTGCCTAATAAGTAGCACAAATTTACTAGGACTTTTATCAAGCTTTGCTAGCCTAAGCCTTTGTGGCGGATTATTTTGGAAATTTTTTAGCAAGCTTAAGAAAAACAAAAAAAAGCCAAGGGTTCAACCTGAGCAAAGCCACCCACAAGAAGCAACACCAGAGAAAGAAAGTGACCCTTTTGAGCAATATCGTGACTCCATTGCAAAGTTACGCATAAAACAAATTTTATTACCCAAAAAATTGCAACAAAGCATACAAGCTTTAATTGTTTCAGCTGAGGCTATTATAGCATGTATGCAAGAAGATAAACGCGATATGGACCCTGGGAAACGCTTCCTTAATCGCTATTTGCCTGCTACCCACTCTGTACTTGATAATTACAGACGCCATTGTAAGGATGCTAATACCAACTCTCAAGTAGCTCAGGCTTTAAGTCAAAGTGAAAATATCATCCTACGTTTGCAACAGGCTTTTGCCTATGAACACAGCCACTTACAGCGCAATAATATTGATGATTTTTCAGCAGACCTAAGAGTTTTAGATACACTTCTAAAAATGGAAAATCATTAAGAACATTCTTTATATAGTTAATTATTAGTCATTGCTCAGCACATGGTTCAGGCTACTTTAGTCGCCCCTTGTAAAGACCCGCTCGTTGAATCAAGCTAGACTAAATAGTCGGTACTTGTAAAAACGCGTTTCACGCATTTTTCTAAAAAGGCACACTCGCTCCAAATATCGCTT
>CAYJLD010000031.1:0-27033 GCA_964371195.1 uncultured Desulfovibrionaceae bacterium
TTTGCCCTACTTCTTGCTCTTTGTCAAGTCTATAGGACCAATAATTTTATTAAATAATATTTTACTGCAATATCAATACATTAACATTGCAGTAAAAACACAGCCTTAGCTAACTAAAAAACATTCTTTAAGCGCTGCAAAGCCTCTTGTGTATTTGCTGGACTTGCAAAAGCTGTAAAACGAGCGTAATTTTCGCCACTTGGGCCAAATCCTGCTCCAGGCGTACACACTACTTGAGCTTTATCAAGCACTTGCTGGAAGAAGTCCCAAGAAGGCATTTGCTTGCCATCAAGCATAGGAGTTTTTACCCAAACATAGGGAGCATGTTCACCACCATAAACCTGCAAGCCCATATCCTTTAGGGTATTGCGTACACTAGTTGCATTTTGCATGTACCCATCAATAATCCCTTTGACTTCGGCTTTGCCTGCACTGGTGTAAATAGCAGCAGCTGCTTTTTGCACAATGTATGGGCATCCATTATATTTAGTGCATTGTCTACGCAGCCACATACCATTTAAATCAACGCTGTTGCCTTTAACTTTTAAATCTTTTGGTACAACAGTATAAGCACATCTAAGTCCTGTAAAGCCAGCCGTTTTAGAAAAACTCCTAAATTCCACAGCTACTTCCTTAGCCCCATCAATTTCATAAATACTATGTGGTACATCATCACCACAAATATAGGCTTCATAAGCAGAGTCATAAAGAATTATGGAACCGTGTTTTCTTGCATAATCAACCCAAGCCTGCAAGGCATCACGCATAAGCACTGTGCCAGTTGGATTATTTGGATAGCATAAATAAATTACATCTGGCACTTCCTTTGGGAAATCCGGTACAAAATTATTTTCTGCGGTGCAGGGCAAGTAAATCATTTTTGTCCAACGCCCATCGACATACTTACCCATGCGTCCAGACATGGCATTGGAATCCACATATACGGGGTATACGGGGTCAGTTACAGCAATGCGTGCACCTAAATCAAAAAGCTCTTGAAAGTTCCCTACATCGCATTTAGCGCCATCACTAATAAAGATTTCATCAGCAGCAATATCTATTTTGCGAGCTTTATAATCATGTTCCATAATAGCTTCACGCAAAAAAGCATAACCTTGCTCCGGACCATAACCCTTAAACCCTTCTGCCACACCCATCTCGTCGGTGGCTTCATGCAAAGCTTTGATAACACTTGGTACTATTGGGCGAGACACATCACCAATTCCTAGAGAAATCATTTTGGCCTCAGGGGTACTTTCTTGGAAGGAACGCACTCTGCGTCCAATTTCTGCAAAAAGATATGATCCTGGAAGTTCAGCATAACACGAATTTACTTGAAACATAATTAATCCTTTTATTTATCTTATTTAAATATAACACGTTAAGGCAGATTAAATCCTAAAATTTAATGCTAAACCAACTCACCACTAAATACTGTAACTGCCTCACCCGTCATAAATACATGATCATTTTCAGCCCAACGAATACTTAATACACCACCTAAAAGGTGTATATTAACATGACGTTCAGTTAAACCAAGCCTAGCTGTTACACAGGCAACAGCACACGCTCCAGTCCCACAAGCTTGAGTCTCACCTGCACCACGTTCCCATACACGCATACGTACATTTTTATTATCTAAGACCTCAATAAACTCCACGTTAATACGCTCAGGGAAAAGTGGATGATTTTCCAAAGGTGGACCAATTTGAGTAATAGGCAAGCTATCTAAATTCTCACCTTGAATAACAGCATGTGGATTACCCATGGACACACAAGATACAGCATAAGTTTTATCTTGCGCTATCACAGGAATTTCTAAAGCCACATCACCATCATATTTTACTGGAATATCCTTAGGAATCCAAATGGGTGTTCCCATATCCACAGTGGCCGCATGCACAAGGTTATCCTTAATATGCAAGTTTATATGCTTAATACCAGCTTTAGTTTCCACATCAAGCTCATCTGAACTGACAATGCCATGCTCAAAAGCATATTTACCCACACAACGTATGGCATTGCCACACATTTGTGCCTCACTACCATCACTATTAAACATACGCATACGTACATGAGCTTTGTCAGATGGTAGAATAAGTACAAGTCCATCGGAACCAATACCCTTGTGTCTATCACTAACCATCTTAGCAAGACTTGGAGCATCAGCTACAGGTGTGGTGCGTGCATCAATATATACATAATCATTACCTGCACCATGCATCTTAATAAATTGCATTATTTGACCTCTTATAAAATTTCAAATTTTGTGTACAAAGATTATAACCGTAATTGTTATGAATAACAACCATCAAAAAATTGCTCTGGCGACATAGGCCACGGCATAGTAATTTGTAAGGTTAAAGCAAGAATCCACCCGCCTAGCGGGAGTTTTTCGTTCACAATAATATATGCCACAGGATGTGGCATGCCCCGCAGGGGAGCAAGCCAAAGGTAAGCTGGAACTTGCTTCCAGCGTAGCCGACGCTTGCTATAGCTTGTGTCGCATAGAACATGCGACCAAGCGTTATATATACAATTCTTTTTTCAACCAAATACAAGCAATCAGTTCAAAAAGTGCTAAGTATGAGGAAGATAAAAAGCTCAAGATGCGCAGTGTACTAAAGGTACATAAGTAGTTTGAGCTTTCTATTCTGACGCAATAATTAGTGCTTTTTCAACCAAATACACGCAATCAGTTCAAAAAGTGCTAAGTATAAGGAAGATAAAAAACTCAAGATGCGCAGTGTACTAAAGGTACATAAGCAGTTTGAGCTTTTTATTCTGACGCAATAATTAGTGCTTTTTCAACCAAATACACGCAATCAGTTCAAAAAGTGCTAAGTATAAGGAAGATAAAAAACTCAAGATGCGCAGTGTACTAAAGGTACATAAGCAGTTTGAGCTTTTTATTCTGACGCAATAATTAGTGCTTTTTCAACTGATTGCTAATGGGCAAGGCCCCAGTTACCCCCTAAGCCCCAATCCACAAGTAGCGGCACAGAAAGGTTTTGTCCGTTTGGAGCTACTTGTGACATGATTTGGGCTACGCGTTCTCCGGCTAGTTGGGCTTGGTCTTGGGGGACTTCGAGTAGAAGTTCATCGTGAATTTGTAGAATAAGTTTTGCATTAATTGCTCTTAGTGCTTCATCATTATGAACTTCTAGCATGGCAAGTTTTATTATGTCTGCCGCTGAGCCTTGAATAACAGTATTTATAGCTTGACGTCTAGCTAGAGAAAATTTCTGGCTATGCTTGGAGTGGATATCTGGTATAATGCGTCTACGTCCGGCTATGGTGCTAACGTAGCCTAGCTCCTTGGTTTGAGCTTCTACCCTATCATAGAAGTTTTTTAACCCTACAAGGTGCTTAAAGTAATTAGCTATAAATTCTTTAGCTTGAGGCGTGGTTATACCCAATTCTTGGGCTAGTTTTTGTGCGCCCATACCGTAAATTAAACCAAAGTTAATAGTCTTAGCATTGCGGCGTTCATCCTTGCTTACTTGGTCTGGGGTTATGCCATAGATAAGTGCCGCGGTACTGGTATGGATATCTTTACCTTGCTTAAAAGCATCTAACAACACAGGATCTTGAGACATATGTGCCAAAACTCGTAGCTCAATTTGTGAGTAATCCGCGGAGATTAATAAACAATCTGGCTTTGGCACAAAGCAGGTACGCATGCGCTCACCCATGACCCCACGTACAGGTATATTTTGTAAATTTGGGTTACTAGATGACAGTCTACCAGTAGCTGTGGATAATTGATTAAAATTAGTATGAATACGCCCGTGAACATCGGCAAGCTTTGGTAATGGTTCAAGATATGTTGAGCGCAATTTTTCCAATTTTCTAAACTCAAGCACTGCATCAACCACAGGATGACCAGCTAGTTTTTCAAGCTTTTCTTGGGCAGTGGATAATTGCCCACCCTTAGTTTTGCCAGCGGTGGGTAGTTTTAAGGTAGAAAACAGAACCTCACCTAATTGCTGAGCTGAACGCAAATTAAAACGTGTATTGGTAGCTATATAAATTTCTTCGGTGCGGGCATCTAATTCTTTTTGAACATCATCTAAGAACTCCTTAAATGCCACGGGATTTACTGCAATACCAATGCCTTCCATAGATGCTAGCACAGCAATTAAAGGAAGCTCTAAATCATAATATAATGTATTTAAATTTTGTTTGCCAAGTTTTTCGCTAAGATCTGCCCATATGCCAAGAGCCAAAATGGCTGGTGCACTTGACTCATCTTGCAAGAACTTACGCCACTGACTAGCTAACCTTGGCCAGCTATAATCTCTTTCCTCAGGGTTTTGTAAATAAGCTGCAAGGCCAAGGTCAAACCATAGTTGTAGTGGTATATCATACCAAATTGCATTGGAACGCATAAGGCTTTTAACATCTGGACTTATTATACATTTGGCGTGTGATAATTTTTCCACTAATTCTTTAGTTACATCTACATGATATTCCTTACCACCAACACCCAAGACCAAGCCTTGCTCCTGTCTAGCATTGGGATAATAAGAAGCTGGTAATATACTAACCAATTCTTTATCTAATATGGGTAATACACTAACTTTAGGCACAAGAGCATGTTCTTGCAAGACCACATCACTTGAAAAAGCAAATAAACTTGCTTGCACTTGTGTTGAATTTTGGGTGCTTTTATTTGCACTTGCATCTTTTGATGGATTTTGAGCAAGATTTAATAAGCTAGGTTCAGGGTTTTGAACTGATTGATTATCTGCACCTTGCAATATGCCAGCCCTTAGCATGCTCTCCACCTCACGCCTTAATGAAGCAAGTTCATATTCTTGCAAGAATGCCCCAATATCTTGTGGAATAATAGGCTTTATGCGCATATCTTCTTCTTGAATGTGCAAACATTCATCGGTACTTAATGTGGTAAGTTTTCGATATAAAAACATTTCATCCACATGAGGGGCAATTTTTTGCTCAAGTTTTGGTGGTAGGCGATTTAAACCCTGGCTAATATCCTCTAAGGATGAGAAATCCATAAATATTTTTTGTGCGGTTTTTGGTCCAATACCAGGTACTCCGGGAATATTATCACTACTATCACCAATTAAAGCTTGTACATCTGGCCATTGGCTTGGCTGCAAACCAGTTTCAAGAGTAAAACTCTCAGCGGAAAATAATTTTTCTTCCTTGGCGGCTGGATCCCAAAGCCATACATTGGGGCTAAGGCATTGGCGTAAATCTTTATCAGCACCAATTATAATGACTGGACGCTCCTTGGCATATCGTTTAGCAAGGGATGCAATACAATCATCAGCTTCACAACCATTAGAAACTTCAAGATGTAAACCAAGATGACCAACCAAACTCTTAACTGGATCTAATTGCTTAACTAAATCTTCAGGCGTTGCATCACGATTGGCTTTATAAAGAGGATATAGTTCATGGCGAAAATTCTTACCTCTACCATCCATAAGAAATACAAAGTGGCTGGGCTTTTCTTCGCGTAAAATGCGCAACAAAAGGCGACTTACCACATAAAGAGCATTGGTTGGAAAACCATCGGAGCGTTGCAAACGGTTGGCATAAAACCCTCTAAAAATGAAGGCCGTTCCATCCATTAAGAAGAGGGGATTTTTAATATTTAATCTTTGTTGCAATGACATATATGCTCCATAATGGAAGGAATTTTATATAAAAAGTAATAGACTTAAAGCCATGACCGCCATACCAGCCATAAGACCATATATGGATAGGTGATGCTCTCCATACTTGCTTGCAGCTGGTAGCAGTTCATCTAGGCTAATAAAAACCATGATGCCAGCAACAGCCGCAAATATTAAACCAAAAACAGTATCCGTTAAAAAATTATAAAATAATATAAAACCAATTAATGCCCCCAATGGCTCGGCTAAACCTGAGCAAAATGAGAGAGCAAAAGCTTTTTTTCTGCTATTTGTGGCATAATATATGGGTACCGCCACGGCTATACCTTCTGGTATATTATGTATAGCAATGGCAATGGCTATAGGTACTCCCACTGTTGGGTCATTTAAGGTGGCAATAAAGGTGGCAAAGCCTTCTGGAAAATTGTGCAAAGCCACCGCAAATGCTGTGACTATGCCCATGCGCATGAGAGCCACTTTTTGCATGGCCGATGCATCATCCATTTCTTCTACTTTACGCATTTCATGTGGATTACCCATGGTAGGAACAAATTTATCAATAATGGCAACTAAGACCATACCTAGAAAAAATCCACCCACAGCTAGCCAAGCACCTAGCTTTTCACCAAGGCTACTGACAAGAAGTTGATTTGCTTTAACAAGTATCTCAACAAAAGATACATAAAGCATAACTCCGGCTGAAAATCCAAGAGCTATGGATAGGAATTTTGTGTTGGTCTTATCAGTAAGGATAGAAAGAATACTTCCAATGCCCGTAGACAAACCTGCAAAAAGCGTCACTGTAAAGGCAAGGGCAAAGTTTGGAGTATCAAACATAGGTAAGCTCTTTGTATCACATAATTAATAATTACACACCTACAATTCTTGACGAAATTGCAAAGACTGGCGCAAGGTTTCCTTATCCATAAACTTTACTTCTGACCCTAGGGGTATGCCTTGAGCTAGGCGCGTCACCTTAATATGAGGAAAGTTTTTTTGTACAAGATTACGAATATAAAAGCCTGTGGTATCGGCCTCAATAGTTGTTCCAAGACCCAATACCAATTCATGAACATTGCCTTCACTTAGTCTACTGCTTAACTTTTGCAACTCTAACCCTTCGGTATTACTACTACCTGATTGCAAAAGGCCACCAAGAATAAGATAGTGTCCATTATAAATGCCACCTTCTTCAAGGGTGAGCATGCTATCCCACTCAGCTACAAGGCAAAGGGTTGACTCTTCGCGTCTTGGGTCAGAGCAAACCACACAAGGATCATTGGCCGTAAGCCCACCACAACGTGAACAAAGACGTAAATCATCTCGTAAATCATGAATGGCCTTGCCAAGACGACGAGTTTCTGATTCAGGCCACTTTAAAAATACCATGGCCACGCGCATGGCAGATTTTGGGCCAAGACCAGGTAAGCGCGCCAGCTGATCTACTACAGCCCGCAAAGGTTCGGGAATACGTTTATTCATTGTATTATCATTTAGTACAATTAAAAATACTTCTAGCGAATGTTAAAATTAACTAAAATACGCCAGGTAATTTGATGCCACCACTAATGGCACCCATTTCACGGTCAATGGTTTCCTTAGCAATACGTCCAGCTTCATTAACGGCAGCCATAATTAAGTCTTGGAGCATCTCCACATCGCTTCCTTCCAAAGCCTTAGGATCAATGGTAAGCTTGCGTAATTCTTGCTTACCAGAAACCTCTGCTGTAACCATACCGCCTCCACTTGAGGCTTCAAAACTTTTTTCACCAAGCTCAGCTTGCATTTTAGCAATTTTACCTTGCATAATTTGAGCTTGGCGTAAAAGATCATTCATATTTTTCATTTTTTTCTCCTTATTAAATACTATTCAGTGTAAATTTTTATTTGTTAACTGGACTTACATGCAAAATGACTGCATCCAAAATATTCAAACAATCTTGCATGTCTTCTCTTTGTTTAAATTCCTGCTTCAACACAGACTCCGGTTTATGAATATTTTGTGGTTTTGCAATATCAATACCTATATTAAAACCACAATACTGTGTGCAAAGTCTCTCTAGCTCGTCTTGAACCTTGGTTAGTCTATCATAACAAGTGCTAGACATGGTACTTATTTCTAATTTTTTTTCGTCAAATATTCCTTTCGCTTGGTGTAAAATATGACTGGGTACAAGTTCTCTACCATTACTTTGCCATTGCTCTTGTAAATATTCACAAAATGCCTCCCAGCTAGGTATATCAGCTAAAGGAGGTTGTGGTTCAACCGGCATGGTTTCAACATTTAAGGGATCAGGTTGTATAGGCGGTTTTTTTTTTAGCTCAACCTCTTGATTGTCTAACCTTTGAGGGCACTGCTCTTGCTCCACAACTTTAGCATCTTGGGCTGGAATTATGTTTAGATTTGACGTATTTGCATCTATACTTGAGCTACTAATCGCACTTGAATTTGCATTATTTGCTGCATTGGAACTCTCAACATTGTCCTGCACATCATCAAGCCTATGCAGGGGCAAAAGGCGTGGCATGAGAGCTAGATTAAGTAAAAGTAACTCAAGAGCAGCGGCAGGTTCTGGGCTATGAATAATCTTACGCTGAGCATCAAGCGACATATGCCAAGCCGCATGCAGGTGAGCTGTAGAAAATTTTGGAGCCATATCACACCAAAGCTTTGCTTCATCAAAACTTAAGCTAAGTGATGGCAAAATATTAGCACCAGCCTCACGAATAAGAAATAGTGTTCGCCAAAGACTTGTGAGTTCTCGTAAGAAAAAACCTATATCAACACCTTGTTCACCAAGCTCATTGCTTAGTTCAACAATACGTTGGCAATCATTTTGCACAATGCTTTGCATAAGACTTTCAAAAAATTCTTGTCCTGCTAAGCCAAGCACCATACGTGTATTTTCAAGGCTAAGTCCCTGTTCACCCAAGGCTAAGCTTTGACCAAGTAAGGACATACCATCACGTACCGATCCAGCAGCACGCCTTGCAATTAAGCGCACAGCACTTTGATCATATTGTACATTTTCCTTTTGCAATATAGTTACTAAATGATCAATTAATTCATCTTCAGCCAAACGTTTAAAAATAAAATGTTGGCAACGGCTAACTATGGTAATGGGAAATTTATGCGCCTCAGTGGTGGCAAAAATAAAAACCACCCTAGCTGGAGGTTCCTCTAAGGTTTTTAATAATGCATTAAAAGCATTTCGTGAAAGCATGTGGGCTTCGTCAATAATAAAGACTTTATAACGCCCTTCCATGGCTGCATAACCAATGTGCTCACGTAAAGCACGTGCGTCATCAACACTATTATTAGAGGCACCATCAATTTCTGTTACATCAACATGATTACCTTGAGTAATTTTATGGCACTGTTCACAATTATTACATGGCTCACCAGTTGGAGCTTGCACACAATTTAAAGCCTTAGCAAAAATACGCGCAATAGTTGTTTTGCCAACGCCACGTGTACCACTAAGCAAATAGGCCGGAGCAACTCTTTCTTCGGCGCAAGCACGCGATAAAACAGTTGTAACCGTCTGTTGTCCCGTAACTTCAGCAAATGTTTGAGGACGATAATGAGCTGCAAGGGATGCATGTGTCATAAAATGTACCTATTAATGAGCAAGCATAAATTATGCTATACACATTTATGCTTGCTCAATATATTCAATCAAACTTAAAAAACGTAACGTGTTAACCAGTTTTCATACTCAGGCTCTTGACCCTTAGCAACCCTAAAGAACTGTTCTTGTAACTTTAAGGTTACAGCTCCAGCCTTGCCAGCACCAATAACACGTCTATCCACAGAGCTAATAGGAGTAACTTCTGCAGCAGTACCGGTAAAGAAGGCTTCATCTGCGGTATAGAGTTCATCGCGGGTAAACTGTTGCTCAATAACAGTAAAGCCTAAAGAACGAGCAATTTGCAAAATAGAATTACGAGTAATGCCACCAAGTATGGATGTAAGAGGAGTAGTTTTAATTACGCCATCTCTAACTATGAAAATATTTTCACCTGTAGCTTCTGAAACATAACCATTGGTATCAAGCATCAAAGCTTCTTCAAAACCATCAGCTATTGCTTCCATCTTGGCAAGCACAGAGTTTACATAGTTACCAGATGCCTTAGCCTTGGTCATCATCACATTGGGATGATGTCTGGTGAAGGTTGACGTCTTAATGCTAATACCCTTGGCAAGAGCTTCCTCACCAAGATAAGCACCCCAAGGCCAAACGGCAATAATAGTTTGAATGGGATTGTCTTTTGGGTGAATACCCATCACACCAGCACCAACAAAGCTTAATGGACGCACATAACCTTCAGACAGTTTATTAACCTTGAGGGTTTCAATAATAGCATTTTTAATCTCTTCGTGAGAATGCGGAATACTAAGATTTAAGATCTTCATGGACTCAAAAAGACGCTTCACATGCTCATCAAGACGAAAAACTGCTGAGGTATTATCCACACATTGATAAACGCGAATACCTTCAAAAACACCTGTACCATAATGCAAAGCGTGAGAAAGTACATGTACATTGGCCTCAGCCCAAGGAACCATTTTTCCGTCAAACCAAATAAAATCTGTTTTTTGCATGAAACACCTCTTAAATATTGATATAATATATGTACTGACTTTCTGCCAAGACATGGTAGCGCGTACAAGTTGTAAAAAATACTGGAAAGGGCCACTGAAATCAAGCATCTTGTGTTTATTTTATCTGGAGGGTATTATAGTTTTGAAATTAGTCTCATCTAATAGAATACACTGCGCAATTATTTTTGTATAAAACTTTAATTTTATAAATTAAAAATTTTATATACATCAATGATGAAACGGACAAGCAAAAGGCATGAAGCTCTTTAGCATAGATTACGCAGAGGTCTCTAATGGTACTAGTGGGTAAAACAACCATGACATATAAGCATATTTGCATAATTTTTTTTCTTTTATTTATAATTGGTGCGCACAATAGCCATGCGTCCCAAAGCCCTGAAAATGTAGGTGATTTTTTTAAAAGTATTGAACAAGGCGGCACCAATAATACTCCTGATGCAGGTGAGGGTGTGCAAAGTTTACCAGGAGTTGAAATAACACCAGAGCAAATGCAAGATGCCTTCCCAACACCCCTAAGCCAAGACTCACAACACATGGATTTTATTCCTAATGCCGCCCCACTCTTTCCGGCCTTACCCATGCAAGAGGCCGGCACTAATAGTCAACAAAATCATATAAAATCACCGCAAGTATTAGCTCCACCCCCTGTACCTAGCCCACAATTAAGCAAACCTAACCAAGCTACACCTAATGATGCAAAGACCCAAGTAAAAACTATAATTCCAGAAAATACAGCTAAACCTAGTCAAACCTTTTCATTTGATACTCAACCTCAGAAAGATGTAATCCAAGACATACAACAAGCCAAAATATCATTACAAAATCCAAGCCTTGAAATGATGGTAGGACAAATGATTTTGGCCGGTTTTAATGGCGGAGAGCTTGAAAAAGAAGCTGAGATCTTAAAGCTCATTAATCAAGGTAAGGTTGGCGGTATATTTTTAATATCTAGCCCAAAACCTGCAGATCAGTCCCAAGTTAAACTTGAGCAAGCAAGCTCGCAAGAAGCGTACAGCGTCAAACAAGAAAATATTTACAGCCCAAGCCAAGTGCGCGTGCTAACAGCTACTTTACAAAGTGCTGTACCTAAAGGTGGATTACCACTATTTATAGCCACGGAGCAAGAAGGCGGTACTGTGCAATCGCTACGTACTGATTTGGGTTTTAGTGGGCTCAAAGCTGCAGCTAGCCTGGGACAAGGTAATATAGAAGCCACAGAAATTGCCGCGCGTAGTGCCGGACTTGAAATGGCCGGTCTTGGAATAAATTTCACACTAGGCCCTGCTGGGGATGTAAACCTAAACCCACTTAGCGAAGATATTGGTAAGCGTTTTCGCTCCTTTGGACCAAATCCACAATTAGTTGCAGAACATGTGCTAGCCTTTGGTAAAGGCCTTGAAGCCGCGAATGTACTACCATGTTTGCGTAATTTCCCTGGCACTGGTAGTCGCATGGGTGGATTTTTGACTCAAAGTAGTATTGGCGATACGCAAAATATATTGTATGAAATACCAGACATAAGCGCATCATGGCAAAGTCGTGAACTAATACCTTATACCAAGGCCATTGAAAGTGGATGGAAAGGAGCTATACAACCAGCTTTAGCATATCATCGTAGCCTTGACGCTCTTCATCCTGCACCACTTTCGCGTACCTTGCTACATGGAATTTTGCGTGGTCGCATGGGTTTTGATGGTATTATTATAAGTCAGGATATGCGCGCCTTACAACCAAGGTATAGTTTAGAAGCAAGCGTTATACAGGCTATCATTGCAGGAGTTGATATCATTCTTATTACTGAGCCAGCGCATTTACAAAGTCAGCCACAAAATATTTTAGAGCAACTACCACTTGAAGAATTACTAGGGCAAGGCAATGATTTAACAAAACAATTATTGAAGCAAGGACTAGGTAAAGCCATGCCAGGTATGGGTTTTGGGGCTAACCTTGAACAAAAAATACAAACTGGCTATGCTAATGAAGCTGCAAAAGTATATGAAATTATAATCAATGCTGTGCGTAGTGGACGCATCCCCATGGAAAATATACGTGCATCTTGGCAACGTATACTTAAAGCAAAAAGAACATTTTTAAATATAGATGAATAAAATTCCATAAGTTGAGGTCACCATGCTCTATAGACAATGCCAGAAATGTGATGCCTTATTCGCTTTGCGTCACCTTACTTGCCCCCAATGTGGGCATAAAATTCTTTCCTTGCAAAGCATCAAACAATATATAGAAAAATCTTGCCTGCGCTTGGCCATGCTTTGCATAGCCTTAATATTATTTGTTGGGCTTGGGTGGTTTGTGCGTATGGAAACAGGTTCACGCTGGCCTTTATTTATAGTATTTTTCTTAGTAGCTCCTCTTGTACCTTGGATTTTAAAACTAGCCTATGGGCATGCCACTGCACAAGAAGACAGTGTAGAAAAAAATTAAAGATATGATTTGGGTTAATGCAAAATGACATGGCACTTTAGTAGACGTAAATTTTTACAAGGCCTTAGCCTTCTACCGTGGCTTACCACACCCATATTAAATGCAAAGTTAAGCTCTGCTGCCGAGCTACATCATGATCGTGTAGTTGACCATGTACCAGCCATACCTGTGCTTATGTTTTATCGTATTGAAGATAATCCACGCTTTCCAGAAGATATCTCTGTCAATCAACTCAGTTTACTGTTTACTTATATGTGGGAACAGGGTTTTAGACCGGTTAACATTAGTGATATAATTCTTGGACGTGTGGATGAAGTTGTACCAAAAGGTTTTAAGCCTGTGGGTATTAGTACCGATGCAGCCCATGCCAGCATAATATTTTCCAATGTCACAGCCCCCCAAGGAGCTGATGGTCATCCATTAAATAATACACAATCCTTTGTAGAAATTTTAGGTTCAACCTTGCATGGTATAACAACACCACGAGCTACTTTCTTCTTAAGTGTTGCATCGCGCAAAGCCACCAAGGAAAGTTCATATTTTGGATCTATCATGCCTCTTCAAGACATTGCCGATGTATTAAGCCCCATGTCTGGTGTGGAGTTTGGCTATCAAACTCACTGGCATACGCGCCTAAGCGACTTAAATGGCGAGCAGATGACTAAGGTTATTGAACATCAAATGGAACATCTAAGTCAGCTTAACATGCTTGATAAAGTTCAAAAAATTATGGCCTATCCCTTTGGAGGCAGACCCAATGATGAGGGAATGCTAGCTTTACGCAATGCTAAATTTTTGGGTGGAGTTTTAACCTATCCTGGGGTTGGTGAAGCCCACTATAAGCAAGTGCCTATTTGCGTTTATGATGGTAAATTAATGACTGACCCATTCCTTATACCGCGCGTAAGCATTGGCTCACATATTTATGCCAAGGGTAATAAACCACTAAAAAATCCACCCCTTGACCCCATTGAAGATTTTATTAAAGATGTTGAAAAAGGCATCATGCGTCTTTATGTTAGCCGAGGAAGTAATTAATATATGCATATAGTTCTTTTTGAACCAGAAATTCCACCCAATACTGGTAATATTGCTCGCCTTTGTGCAGCCACTAATACTAGCTTGCACCTCATAGAGCCACTGGGGTTTTCTATTGATAATAAACACTTAAAACGTGCAGGCCTTGATTATTGGCCCCATGCAAAAGTACAAACTTGGCCAAGCTTTACCGAATATGCCAAGGCTGTAGCTGATCAAAAACGTATAGTTTTGACCTCCTCCAAAGGCGGAGAACCTGTGCATAAATTTCAATTTACTGCGCAAGACAGCATTGTGCTTGGCCCTGAAACTAGGGGGCTACCTCAAGATATTTTAGCTATGGGCCCAAGGGTGCGCATTCCCATTAATGACAATGTACGCAGCCTAAACCTTGCTACAGCCGCTGGCATTGTGCTTTATGCAGCACTTGGACAATGTGACCTCTTGGAGGATTGGTAATGTTTCAATATGTTGCCTGGGATACATGGCTACCTGTTATAGCCTTTGCCCTTGATATGTTGCTTGGACATCGTACATTTTGGTGGCGGCATCCTGTGTGTTATATAGGAGATTTAATAGGATTTCTTGAGAAAATCGGGCGCGACTATGGTAATTATGTTGGAAACACTCGCCTAGCTGGGGCTTTATGTGTCGCCATTGTGGTTGGCATTGTAGGTTTTGTGGTGTGGTGGCTAACTAGCCTACCTACTATAGGTCTTCTTTTTACCCTATATTTTTCATATACTGGCCTTGCCACCAAATCACTACTCACTTTTTTTTATGAAGTTTTACACAGTGTTGAGCATGATGATATAGAAAATGCCAGAAAATCCGTATCTCAATTGGTTAGCCGTGACACCACACAACTTGACCGCCAAGAACTTAGGAAAACTTTAGCCGATACTTTTTCTGAAAACTATACCGATGCCGTAGTGGCCCCACTTTTTTGGTTACTAATTGGTGGTCCAGTGGGTTTGTGGATGTATAGAGCTGTTAGTACCATGGATTCCATGTGGGGATATAAAACAGAACCATGGACTGAGCTTGGGTTTGCCTCTGCTAAGTCCGATGACTTTTTAGCTTATATTCCCGCACGTTTAAGTGTTCCTTTGCTATACGTTACTAATGAATATGAAAATATTGTTAAAAAAACTGGCGGTAGATGGCCTGGTTTTAAATGTATTTTTGACCAAGCTAAAGGCATGACAAGCCCAAATTCTGGCCTACCCATGACTGCTTTAGCTTGGCTTATCAATGCGCGCATGGCTGGACCAAGTGTTTATTTTGGTGAATTAGTTAATAAACCTTGGCTTGGACCTCCAGAGCATGAAGCAAAACCTTGGGATGCACAAAGGTTACAACATCTTGCAACCTTCATGCACGTTGCATCGTATATGGCTTTAATTCTTTTAACCACTTCATATTTTGGATTTTTTGTTGTGCTTGGGATTATTAATGGCTAAGCGTTACCTAATTCCTGCCCTTGAGCCACTAGCTATACATCGTACTCAATGCCATATTAAACGTAGTTTATTTATATGTAGTATGGGTCATGCTGAACATATGGACATGGCTAAAAGCTTTGTAGAACAAATAAAAAAAGAATTTCCAGACGCTACACATAATTGCTGGGCTTTTGCCGCTGGCCCTCCGGCGGATACGGCACAAGTAGGTTTTTCTGACGATGGAGAACCACATGGCACTGCCGGCAGACCCATGCTCACTACACTTTTACATAGTGAACTTGGAGAATTAGTATGCGTAGTTACGCGCTACTTTGGCGGCGTTAAACTTGGCACTGGGGGTTTGGTGCGCGCCTATCAAGGAGCCGTTTTAGAAAATTTAATTACCCTACCAAGGTGTGAGCGCGTCAATAAAATAAATATGCAAATTAGTATTAGCTACGCCCATATTGATAGACTTCATCGCCTTTTGCCAAGCTTTGAAGCTACAGTTCAAAATGAAGACTTTAATACACAGGCAGATTTTTTACTTAATTTACCTGAAGAGCATTATCACAGTTTTAAGCAAGCCCTTGCCAATGCCACAGATGGTACAGCCAAAATTCTTTAGGTTTAAAATCATTATATTTCTTGCTTTTATAAAAAAAATTTATTTTTATGCATTTTTTTCTTTACAAGTAAGTCAAACTAGCTTATCAGTAATCACTCGCATTAAGAAAAACATTTAAGGAGAAAATAATGTCTAAAACTCATGATAATTTAATGGCAGCTTTTGCTGGAGAATCCCAAGCTAACCGTAAATACCGTGCCTTTGCCGATGTGGCTGATAAAGAAGGTCTACCTGCAGTAGCAAAGCTTTTCCGCGCTGCTGCTGCTGCCGAGACCCTTCATGCTCATGCCCACTTACGCCTTGCCGGTCATATTGGTACAACAGCTGAAAACCTAAAGGCCGCCATTGAAGGTGAAGATTACGAATTCACTACCATGTATCCTGAAATGATTAAGGATGCAGAAGCTGAAGGCAGAGCCGATGTTGTAAAGCACTTTGGCTTTGTAAATGCTGTAGAAAATGTGCATGCTAATCTTTACAGAAAAGCTCTTGAAAATCCAGCAGCTTTAGCCGATGTAGACTACTATCTATGTAAAGTTTGTGGTTATACTCATGAAGGCGAATGTGATAAATGTCCAATTTGTAATGCTGGCAAAGCGGCTTTCTTTAACGCTACCGGTGCTTGCTAATTTAATTAGTTAATAATAAGTTATTCCTAAGCCCTCAGTTTCTCATGAAACTGAGGGCTTAACTTATGAGGCACAAAAATCAATCATCTTCACAGCGTAAGTTAATTGTATCGTGAGAATAATTGATTTATCGGTACTAATGTAGTCGACGCTAAAAATATAATAACATTCTAAAATAGTAGAATTTTATTGGAAAATATTAATAAAAAAATTAACAGAAATAAGAGTATGGAGTGCGAATTTCTAGCAATTTTTGAATTGCTCAAAGGGGCTTTTTTTGAGTGGCGGCAATCAAAATTTTCTGCAAAGAAAATTTTGCGCCGCGTAAAATAAGCCAGAATTAACTTCTGGCGTTCGCAAAGCGATATTTGGAGCGAGCGTGCCTTTTTAGAAAAATGCGTGAAACGCGTTTTTCAGTACCAGCTAATGTATATTTGACTTTAACGTATTAAGCCGTTATTAGTTCAACTATGCTCAAATGTATGATTTCCATATGCGCATTAACTATTGCCTTTATTTGCATAGCATTAGCTGATCCATTTCCAAGTCAGATTTTCTTATTACTTTTTATATTCTCACTTTTTTTTATTTCATTATCTGTAGCTTTCAAAAACACAATATTAACTTATGGTTGCATCATTCTATTTTCTATAGGCTTATCCCTAACAGTTTTAGAGGGATATTTCTATATAGCATTACATGATAGTAAAAAAGTAAGAACTCTCACTGATTCACATGCCCAAGCACCTAAAGTCACTTCGGCAAAAAAAACTCCAACCAAGCCCCATAAGCAGAATACAACTAGCACACAAAAGAACAAGGAAGCAGAATTTAACCCTGAGCAAGTGCTCTCCACAAGACATGCAGTACGAAAAGTATCAGCACAAAATATAACTATATTTGATGTTGTTTACGGCTTAAATAGCAAGAAAAAACGCATCACTCCCTACGCCCCCAATGCCAAAAAGGCTGTAGTGCTACTTGGCTGTTCTTTTACTTTTGGCGATGGCATTAAGGATAATGAAACATCTGCATGGCAACTTGCAAAAGTGCTAGGCGATGAATATCAAATTTTTAATTATGGCAGGTCGGGTTCTGCACCGCATAAAATCCTAGCTGACCTTCAAGAAGATTTTCCTGATCTACAAAAATTTTCAGAAGTATTTTTCTATTATATTGCTATAGATGACCATTTGCGTCGTGTGGGTGGTGGTGCTGCATGGGATAATAATGGACCTTTGTTTGAAATACAAAATGGTAAAGCTGTGCGCATTGGAATATTTAAGCATGTCCTTCCTTTCTTTAGAAGTGACACTGCAACACGATGGTTAAATAGAAGTTATTTTTATGATAAAATACGTACACAAGCTGAAGATGCTTTTGCACCATATAATGCAGAAGAACGAATTGAATTATTTAGTGCTTTAGTACAAGGCATTGACCATATTATACACAAAAATTATCCGCAAAGTAATTTTACGGTTTTACTTTGGCCACCAAGCACTACTGAATTTATTCCCCTGCTAAAGAACATACCCTATATAAACTTACAATCTTGGTTCCCAAATTTTGAACAAGAACGTGAAAAGTATGTTATTTTTTACCCTTACGAGATGCACCCATCCGCTTATGCCAACTCTATTGTTGCAAAAGAACTAGCAAAACTTATACGTAATGCGCCTACAAAATAAATCAAAATTGTAACTTAATCTAAAACATATAAAGAACGCCAATCTTGATTATCTCTAAGTTCTGGCTGGTCTTCTTTTTTCAATACAAAATCACCCATAACTAAGTAGTCCATCTCAGTACGCATAAAGCATAAGTAAGCATCGTCAGGCGTACACACTATGGGTTCACCACGCACATTAAAACTAGTATTAACGACCATGGGGCAAGCATGTCTTTCATTAAACGTGCTTATTAGTTGATGGTAGCGAGCATTGGTACTTTTGCTAACTGATTGAATGCGAGCTGATAAATCAATATGAGTAATGGCAGGATAATCAGAACGCTGAAAATACAGCCTTTCCCATATGGGTAAGCTAGCATAACCATCTGGTAGTTCATGGCAATACTGTTTAGCTACAGGTGCCACCAAGAGCATGTAGGGTGATATGTCTTCCACCTCAAAATATTGCTTTGTATATTCTTCAAGCACTGAAGGTGCAAATGGCCTAAAGCCTTCGCGATATTTAATTTTAAGATTAAGATGCTTTTGCATATTTACTTGACGTGGGTCACCCAAAATGGAGCGGTTGCCTAAGGCGCGCGGTCCATATTCCATGCGTCCTTGAAACCAACCCACTACCTTACCATCAGCCAAGAGGTCCGTAACATCAGCACATAAATTTGCAAAATCGTCATAGTGCTTAGCTTGTGCTTGAAAACGCTTACAAGTGCGAGCTATTTCACCACTATCAAAGCTTGGTCCAAGGTAGGAACCTTGCATATGATCTTTTGTAGTTGGCAAAATGCGTTCATTTTCAAGTCCAATATACCAATAGGCTAAGGCTGCACCTAATGCCCCACCTGCATCACCAGAGGCTGGTTGAATCCACATATTCTCAAAAATACCACTCTTTAATAGTTTACCATTGGCTACACAATTAAGAGCAACGCCACCAGCAAGGCAAATATTTTTCGAGCCGGTAAGTGTTTTGGCAGTCTTGGCAAGGCGTAAAACAATATCTTCGGTTACCCATTGCATGGCTAAAGCAAGATCCATATATTCTTGCTCTAATTCTTCAGACTCAGCCATACGCGGTCCAAGACCAAAAAGCTTAGTCCAGCGCGCTTCATCATACATGCGTAAACCAGTAGCGTAAGCAAAATAATCCATATTTAATGCATATGAACCATCCTCATGAATTTCTATTAATTCATCACGGATTTTTTGCTCAAACACCTTGGTGCGTTCAGAGTGGGCATCTCCATAGGGCGCAAGACCCATTAATTTATATTCACCACTATTAACCTTAAAACCACAATAAGCTGTAAAAGCAGAATATAATAAGCCTAAGGAATGTGGAAAATGAATTTCTCTAAGTGTTGATAAAGTATTGCCTTGTCCCTTGGCAATGGATGTGGTTACCCACTCCCCTACCCCATCAACTGTTAAAATGGCAGCGTCTTCATATGGTGAAGGGAAAAAGGCCGATGCCGCGTGTGAGGCATGATGTTCAGGAAAATAAATACGCGGTAAAAGTTTTTTATCGGGTAAAAAAGGCTCAAAACCACGTTCAAGCATAGTACGCATAAACAATTTTTCTTTAATCCATACCGGCATAGAGATAAGAAAACTTTGCAAGCCCTTAGGTGCAAAAGCATGGTAAGTTTCAAGCAAACGCTCAAACTTAAGAAAAGGTTTATCATAAAATGCAATAGCTTCAACTTGCTCAAGGCTAATGCCTGCTTCTTCAAGTACATAGCGTATGGCTTTAGTTGGAAAATCAGCATCATGTTTTTTGCGTGTAAAGCGTTCTTCATGAGCTGCTGCCACAATGTGACCATTACAAATTAAAGCTGCCGCACTATCATGATAATAAGATGAAATACCTAATATATATTTTTTTTCTATCATTGTAAGCCTTAAAATAGAGTATAAATAAATGGAGCCACAGCTGAGCCACCTGCAAAAATAACCACAGCACCAATTAATAATAAGGCAATAATAAGCGGTAAAAGCCAAAATTTCTTTCTTTGCTTCAAAAAGCCCCATATATCAGATGAAAAACTCATATTGAACTCCATTAATAAGGATTTTCTAAATCTTCTTTACTATAAGTATGCTCACGTACCACAAAGGCTGAACCTTGTTTATCTTGTGAGCCATAGTTCTTAAGACGCATGCTATCCTTACCCATAACACGTCTTACCATGGCCACAGGCATAAGAATTAACATATAAATAATACTTAGCAATATCTTGGACATAAAAAATCCAAGTACGTGAGAAAAGCCAAACCACAAACGTGCAGGCCATTGCCAAGAGCCCGGCCAAACCATTGCCCATAATACAATAAACATGGTGGCATAAATAAAGTTTACCTCATCAGTAAAAAACCAAATAAGTAAGCTTAAAAATGCAAAAGCTAAAGCCGTATCACGGCATTGGATGGGAGTCATTTTTTCTTTTAACATATTTTTACTTTAGTTAAGGTCGTATTGGAATGTTGGATTAATAAATTTACTGTTATTTTGTTAATTTAAATAATAAATAGATAAGATTTTACTAAAATTAAATTGCCTTACGTGGCTAATACTTTCACACTTGGTAGAAGTGTCAATAAGTGTTCTCGAAGTGGTACAAAAAAAGATAAAAATATGCAAGCTTAAAAAACTTAAAGCGCCAATCTATATCGCATATGCATAATTGCTACCTGATTTTGATTTGCAAATTTTTACATGTGCAGAGCAAAATTTTTCTTATTATGGCTACTAATAAGGATGACGTGCACCACCTGCTTAATGTTCATTATTAAAATATTGCTGTTACTTTGCTCCATATTTTTTTAATAACTCAACAACTCCAGTATGCTTATTTTCCTGTGCATACTGTAAAGCAGATTGCCCTTCTTGATTTTTTTCGTTGGGATCAGCACCAGATTTTAAGAATAGCTCTACTATGTCTGCTGGTTGCTTATATGCAGCAATTAAAAACGCTGATCTACCATGTCTATCTTTAGCACTAAGATTTGCTTTATTATCAATTAGTAATTGCACAGTTTTTCCATGCCCAGCATAGGTAGCAAGCATTAATGGCGTCAAACTCCTGCTATCCTTGCCATCAATTTCAGCCTTATTATCAATCAAATCCTGCACAAGCTCACTGTCTCCATTAAATGATGCAAACATCAGAGCCGTTTGCCCATGATTATTTTTAATATTTATATGAGCTTTATTTTTAATCAATACCTGTGCAGCTTCCCTATTATTTTTTGAAGCTGCAAGAATAAGTGCTGTATCACCAAGCTCATCTTGGAAGTTAATATTAGTCCCTACTTCTAGTAAAAGCTGTATGGTTGCACTATCACCATTAAAAGCCGCATATAGAAGTGACTCATTATTTAGCTTCTCAGTTTTAAGCTTCCTATCTTGCAAGAGCTTTAATGCTTCGCCTTGCTCTCCTTCTTTAGCATGTTCCAAGGCTGTATGACCTTTCTTGTCTTCAATATACATATCAGCACCATTTTCAAGTAGAACCTGCATGGATTTGATATATCCAAAATAAGCAGCCATCATAAGAGCTGTGCGCCCAGCACCATCTTGCCCATCAATCTCTGCACCATTTTTTAGTAAAATATCTATAATCTCATAGTTATTATAAAGCGCAGCTAGCATCAGTGCAGTCATTTTATTTAAATCTGTGGCGTGAATATTTGCTTTATTTTCAAGCAAAGCTTTCACTATATCATTTTGCCCCTCCTTAGCAGCAATAATAAGAGCAGTAAGTCCATCATTATTTTTAATTTCTGTATTAGCCCCATGTTCAAGTAACATGGCTAAAGCTTTATTAAACCCATGCCCTGCGGCAAACATAAGCATGGTTAAGCCTTTTTGATTTTTTTCATTGAGATTATTTTTATCACGCTGAATACGCTTCAAAAAAACTTCATACATTTTTTCATCAACAATCATACGAGCAGTTTGACCATTTTTATTTCTTATACTTCCATCTGCTCCAGCATCATGTAACATTTGCGAAGTATTATGATAACCTTCTTGCCCTGCATACATGAAGGCCGTCATACCTTCATTATCCTGAATATTAATTTGTGCGCCATGCTTAAGTAGCATCTCTACAGCCTTACCACGTCCATATTTAGACGCATACATAAGAGCCGTCATGCCCTTTTTACTTTGTTTATCAATTTTAGCCCCATTCTCAAGCAGGATTAAAACAACCTCACTCATCCCAAATTGAGCTGCAGCCATAAGAGCTGTATACCCTAACTCATTAGTAAAGTTAATATTAGCTTTATTTTTAATTAACAGCTTCACTAAATCCAAATCACCATCAGATGCTGCGAACATTAATGCCGTCCACCCCACACGTGTTAAAGCATCAATATTTGCACCATTATTTAAAAAAACTTGTACTAGTTCATTCTTTCCTTCAGTCATAGCATTCAAAAAATGCTCATTAATACTAAGCTCAGTTGCATCTATATCTGCTCCATACTGCATTAATATTTCGACAATATCAGCGTGGTCACCTTCAATGGCATACATTAGAGCAGTTGAACCTTTATTATCTTTAACATCTATTTTAACATTATTTTTAATTAAAAGTCTTACTGCATCTATATGCCCTTTCTGTGTCGCAAGCATAAGAGCAGTTTTACCATTATCAGCTTTGTCCTCAATTTTAGCACCATTATCAATTAAAATCTGCATAACTTCTGTATGATTAGTGTCCGCCGCAATCATAAGTGCAGTAAAATTTATTGCACCTTTAGCATTAATATCAGCTCCATTTTTAAGTAAAGTCTTTACAACTTCGCTTCTACCCGCACCACTTGCTCCCATAAGAATTGTCATGCCGTGCATTTCTTTAACTTCAATTTCAGCACCATTATCAATTAAAAATTGTACTATATCATTTTGTCCAACATAGGCAGCAATCATAAGAGCAGTCCAGCCGTGTTGAGTTTTTGCGTTGATGTCAGCTTTATTTTTTAATAAAATTTCAATTACTTTTTTATGTCCATTTATAGCTGCCACAAACATGGCTGTTGTGCCTTCGTCATACTTGGCATTAACGTCAACCCCACCTTCAATCAATTGTTCTAAAAGAGTTATATCCCCACTTTTAGCGGCATCTAAAAAATTATCGGCCATGGAATTGCGAGGAACAAGACAGAAATAACAAAAAAATATTATAATAAGTAGCTTACGCATTGTTTTAACTCCTTACATTTTTGTGCACCTAGAAAACAGTAATGCAACTTATATGACTAAACCTATATATACACGCCTTATTATATAAAAGCAATTTTTTGCCATTTTAAGGCATATCTATGCGCCTTGCTCTAATAAGTAGAAAGACTTATAAATTAACATGATTATACTTATGAAACTACAATTAGGATAATGTGATGATCTTTATCTTTATTGGTATTCTTTGCTATACCTCAAGATTACTTTGCTAGAACTCAAATCAAAAGTATCGGGTGTGGTTCTGAAAATGAGAGAAAAGCAATAAGTTTTTTACTCATTGCTTTTCAAGTGATTTGCGGTGTAAATCGTTATTATATGTGGTTTTATAAGGATTTTTATGGTGCGCCCGAAAGGAATCGAACCTTTGGCCTACAGCTTAGGAGGCTAGCTTGTGATTCAATAATTTCAAATAATTATATGCAAAGAAATATTTTTTATCACACCATTTATCACACGCATTAAAAATTGTGCTTTCATGGTGAAAATTCTTTTTTGGGTATGCCCAACTCTTGCGTCAACAGACGTGGCGATTCTATTTTTTTATTTTAATACTAGCAGACATGAGGGTCTTAAGGGTTAGAGCAGTTCTTTAGATGTTTTCTTTTTATTTATCTAAAAAAGTATTTATCAGTCCAAAATGCTTTTGTATCGACTCTTTTTCGTGCCAAGCATGTGTCGTAAGTAACGTGTCAAAAGTCGCTGTGGAGCGGTCTGGATTTGTTACTGAAATAACGGATGAATATTTTGCTTTTAGTTTCAGGCGTTCATTTTGTAGAAATGTGTTTATCTTGCCGCTCTCTAAGATATTGTCAATATACTTAATAGCTTCTTCGACAACATAAGCTGACTCTTCACTATCTTCTCGTATAGCATCCATCAGAATAGTTTCAATAGCTCCTTCTTTATCAAAAGGAATAATTATGGGAATAATTTCAAGGATGTAGTTTTGATCTTCTATTTGATATTGATACGATGTACTAGTGTTGATAGATAAAGATGTTATTCCAATACCTGCTTGTGTTAGTTCTTCTTTTATATTTGTCAACAGCTCTGCCTCAGCACAATCATCTCTATCGCAGATAATGAAAACTTTATCGATTCCTTCAGAAGGATTTGCTGTATTTATCTTTTGTATATGTTCATATGGCGAATGAAACGAGTCTTTACCTCCCACAGCCCATATAGCAATTCTATCATTCTCACGTTCATAAATTTCATATCTTTCACGCCTTCTATCTACGACGGGTAAATTATATAGGCTTGCAAACTTACTCTTAGGTTCACGATTCCATCCAGATGTTTTATGCAGAAAATACCCTAGAATATACGCATCGTCAAAACCTTCGCATAAAATTACGCTTCTCATACTCTAAGCTCCATATCGTACTCAGTTCTATTTTCAAGAGCTATTTTTCCTGGGGTGACTTTTGCGAAAGTTTCGTTTTCTGTTTTCTTTAAGCGAATAATTTGTATTTTTTCTAGCATGTCAGGAGCACAAGCAAGAAGTTTGTCTACCGCTTCAATGCTATGCGTTGTCATGAAAAGCTGTACTTGTGTGTTTTGTGCTGATTCAAGGACAAATTTAAAAACTTTTTCCATAGCAGTAGTGTGTAGCGCCGTTTCGAATTCATCTATAAGTAGTACTCCATTTTCTGCATGGACAATAGCAGAGAGCATAGAAAGCGCTTTTTTTATACCGTCCCCATACATCGAAAGAGGGAGGTATTTATCTCTATTATTGCTGTCTATTACAGCGAGAGTAGATCTTTCACCTCTAATATATCGAATGTCTTTAATTGTATTATCGAATTCTTTAAGAAGATCTACAGCTTTTTCTTTAAGAATTTTATCGCTGCCAAGGCCTCTAAATGGGTCTATCATAACATGATCCATTGGTCTTAAGTGTTTTACATTTAAGATAGATTTACTATTTCGCTCATTTAAAAATCTTGAAAAGTTTGTCACCTCAATGCGCTCGGAATGTTCCATGGGAAGCAAAGTATTTTGCATTCCATATGAATTTATACTCCCAATAAATACCTCAGTTTCTCCACGCTCTTCTATCTCAGAATGGGCAACCATCCTTCTTATAAATGGATCATTTTTGGCAATTTCAGACCAGTCTACAATTTGTTCAACAATCTTTCCTTCAACATGAATACTAGTTGCAACCCCAGCTATGTCTCCTGAAATATCAATGTAGTATGGGCTTTGATAGCCATTTATGCTGTCAATGTTAAATAAAAATTTAAGTGAGTCAATGTTATCAAGTTTTATTCTGTTTGTAACGCTTAAGCTTTCTCGAGCTCTAGCTATTTGCATCAAGCCATAACCAGTAGGATTACAAAAAAGACGTATAGCTTCAAGCACACTCGTTTTGCCAGTATTATTATCACCGACAAAAATAGTTACATCAGATAGCTTATCAATTTCTAGGCTTTTTATGCCTCTGAATAATTCTATGTGTAGATTATTTATGTATGTTGCCATTATGTCCTCACAGGTGCTAGTTGTTGCACCAAAAAAGCTAACTAGATTCCCATTAGCATGGTTTGTGTTTTTTTGCATCTGTAAAATATTATAGAATTTTATTTAAAAAATACAATGCATTAAAGCTGTATTTCGGCGTGTGAAAATTGATAATAAATATATTTTCATTGTTTATACTCGTTTCGTTGCACATGCTTGCATTATATGCTACTTTTTATTGAAAATTATATATTTTTCAAAATATTCAGCAAGTTTATCGTTTCGGTCAAAGTGAATTATGTTTGTGTTATCAAGGTAAATAAAGCTCAGCTCATAATTATTGTTACTCACAAGAAAACCTCGTTCGAGAGTACGGATTATCTTTATATGCTGTAAATTAGATAGATAGTTGTTATTCATAAAAGATTTCGTAATATTTGTCTTTGCAATCCAAATTAGACAAATAGTTATAAAAAATAAATAACCCAATAACAGCAAATAACGCTTTGTTGATGACAACAACTTCATGAATAAGCATAATATCAAAAGTGAAATAATCGGTATGCACAAAAAAAGCGGCTCAATCAGGTAAATATTTTTCATGACACCATTATAAATCGATACAGCAGGTAAAATTGGAAAAATTAAAGCTATTCCAATCAAGAAAAATTGTAATTTTTTGCTGATGTGTCTAATCGTTAATCCATCTTGTATGTTCGCAAAATTTTTATAAAAGTTAATGATGCTAGGCGATAAAGATATTGCAGTTGGAATGAGCATGATTATATATAGCTGTATGCTAAGCGTGTAATCAGATATTGTTAATTGAACCAATTCAATATTTATACCCAAAAGAATAAAATATATTATGTTATAACTAAATGATAATATAAAAAACAATGCAGTTGTACCAGCAATTACATTAGGTACTTTGTCTGCAAGTATTTTTGGATTACCGCTAGTACGGTTATTATTCATTCGTAACACCTTGATTGAATTGTGAGGAATTTTTCAAAAGTTCTGTCAATTCCTCATGCACCCTTTCAAGAGCTTCTGTGGGGTTCATAAACCAATCTGTAGACCAAATTCTAACAATGTTCCAACCAAGTCCACGCAAGACTTCTTCTCTGATTTTATCTCTGTCTCTTGCATTGGCAGAACTG
>CAYJLD010000032.1:0-26854 GCA_964371195.1 uncultured Desulfovibrionaceae bacterium
TTGCAGAAAATTTTGATAGCCGCCACTGAAAAAAAAGCCCCTTTGAGCTTCAAAATTGCCAGAAATCCGCATTCCATGCTCTTATTTCTGGTAATTTTTTTATTACTATTTTCCAATAAAATTATACTATTTTAGAATGTTATTATATTTTCCAGCGTCGACTATAAAAATATTGAAAATGAACTGCGCTGAGAGTATATTTACCTGTTTTTTTGTATTTATCTTGTCCTAATATATAGTAAAGACTGCTTTTCTTCTGTAGCCATGTGGCATGCCTATCCCTTGATTATATTTATGGTGGTGGTTCGTTTTTACTGCCAGCCTCACAATCCGCAGGAGCACTTGCAGTGTGCTCTTCGACTATTCAACTTAGTACTATGGATAACATCTGATTGAGTAATGTTGTTGACAATGAAATTCATTATTGATATTATTTCGATAATAATGGCAGTTTAGCCTAAGAATTACCTAGCATTATAAGAAAGTGATTATTGTCAGATGTACTTAAAATGTATTAGTCATCAACTTAAAAGAGGTTTGTATGCAAAGTTTTTTTAAAGTATTTCTTTTGCTACTTTTTGCTTTTGTGTTTTCAGGATCTTTGGCTTATGCAGCTGGTGAAGTAAATGTGTATACATCCCGTCACTATGACATTGATAAAACCATTTATGATATTTTTACAAAAAAAACCGGCATTAAAGTTAATGCCATTTCAGGAAAAGCGCCCGAAATTTTAGCACGCTTAAAAAGTGAAGGCGCAGACAGTCCAGCAGACATTTTTATGACTGTAGACATGGTTAATTTATACAATGCCATAGCAGATGATATGGTTGCGTCTATTAAATCATCTATTATTGAAGAAAATATCCCTGCATCCCTTCGTGGTAAAAGTAATAATTGGGTAGCTTTAACCCAAAGAGCAAGAGTTATAGGTTATGAAAAGAGTAAGTTTGATTTTTCAAAAATTAAAACCTACCAAGATTTAGCAAAAGCTGACTTCAAGGGTAAAATACTCGTGCGCTCAGCGGCATCCGGCTACAACCAGTCTTTAGTTGCTGGTATAATAGCAGAAAGCTCTGATGATGCGGCTTTGGAATTTGTTAAGGGTTTAGTTAAAAATATGGCAAGAACTCCTAAAGGAAATGACAGAGATCAAATCAAAGCTGTTATTGCTGGTGAAGGTGACGTAGCCATATTAAATACTTATTATCTTGGTAGAATGATGTATTCTGACGATCCTAAAGAAGTAGAAGTAGCCAAACAAGTGGCTTTTTTCTTCCCTAGTAATACCCATGTGGATGTTAGTGCTGCGGCTATAATGAAGTATGGAAAAAATACTGAAAATGCAATCAAATTGTTAGAATACCTTACTTCACCAGAGGTTCAGAGCATGTATGCTAACAAAAATTACGAAACACCAGCTAATCCAAAAGTACAATCTCACCCACTTATTCAAGAACTAGGATCGTTTACGAGGATGAATGTGGAGTTAGAAGAAATTGGTAAAAATAACACCAAGGCTTCAATAATTATGGGGCAAGGGGGCTGGAAGTAATACTAGAAAATTCTGATTAAATAAATGCTTCTTTAAAAAACTATAAAGGTGCATGATATGAAAAAAGCTATTAATATATGGTTATTACTCTCATCATTTTTCATGCTCTGCATTGTAGTGTCATGTATTGCTATAGTTTTTCCTTTTTTTGAAGCTACAAACGAGATCTGGGGGCACATTAAAGAATACTTGCTCTTGGGTTACATAAAAACAACAATAATTATAGGCGTTTTTGTTGCGTTCTTTACTATTTTTATTGGTAGCGCCGCAGCATATATTGTTACAATTTATGATTTCCCATTGCGAAGGTTCTTTACATGGGCCCTTGTTCTACCTCTAGCAATTCCACCATATATAGCTGCCTATACCTATACTGGCATGCTTAGTTATACTGGGGCGATACAATATTTTATAAGAAACACTCTTGGAATCGAACATTCCAATTGGATAATATTTAATATTATGTCAGTACCAGGTGCAATTTTTATATTCACTTTCTTTTTATACCCATATGTGTACATTATTGTTTATAGTTATTTAAAAAAAGATGCGGCAAATCTCATAGAAAGTGCAATTTTACTAGGCAAAACGCGTTTTACAATTTTCTTTAAGGTCATTCTACCCGCAGCTAGAAATGCCCTTATTGGTGCTGTAACGTTAGTATTGATGGAGGTATTAAGCGATTATGGAGCAGTAAGTTATTTTGGAGTACAAACACTTTCTACTGCTATTTTTACGTCATGGTTTAATTTTTCTGACCAAATTTCAGCTTTACGTTTGGCAAGCATCTTGTTGTTAGTGGTTTTTGGCTTATTGCTGCTAGAAAAATTTTTACGTGGAAGAAAAAAATTTACAATTACAAATGCAAAAATTCGTCCCATTCAAAAAAAGCAGAATAAAGGATTGAAGGCATATGGGTTGACATTATTTTGCCTATTTATTCTTAGCTTTGGCTTCTTTATTCCTTGTATTCAGTTATTATACTGGGCCTATTATAGTTACATATACGTCTTGTCTTTTGAGTTTATACAGCTGATATATAACACTCTTTACTTAGCAATTATTTCATCTCTATGTGTTCTTGGTGTTGCTTTGATTGTTGGTAACTATATTCGCATTTATAAGGGAACACTTGCACTTTTTTATTCAAAGCTTACCATCATCGGCTATGCTGTTCCAGGTACTGTACTAGCAATAACTGTTATTACATTTTTTAATGCTTTTGATCGAAACTTTGTTTGGGTGTATAAAATTTTTAATGAAGAAACCAAGACATTACTGCTCAGTTCATCTTTATTTATTTTAATTTTTGCATATACTGTTAGATATTTGGGTGTAGGGTTTCAAAGTATAGACAATGAATTTGAAAAAAATGGCATGCGCTTTTTTGAGGCTTCAAGGATGCTAGGAAAAAGTACAACATACACCTTCTTTTTTGTGGATATTCCCATGTTAAAGTCAGCAATAGTTGCAGGTTTTTCCTTAACTTTTGTGGACATTGTCAAAGAGTTACCATTGGCATTATTTCTACGCCCGTTCAATTTCAACACATTAGGAACAGTTGTTTATAAATACGCCCATGATGAACAAATAAGTAGGGGGGCTATTCCTTCGCTCTTTATTATTTTATTATCACTGATTGCTATATATTTTATTCACAAAACTTTAAATACCAATGAAGATTAACAGCTACTCATAAATAACATTACCTAAGAGAGACTTTATGAATTCACAATATCTAGAAGTTAAAAATATATGCTTTAAACACAGTCATGCTCAAGAAGATACGTTAAAAAATATCTCATTTTCGCTTGAGCATGGTAAAATCCTTGGCATACAAGGGGCTAGTGGTAGTGGTAAAAGTACGATTTTGCGTATCATAGCCGGCCTTGAAGTTCCACAACATGGAACTATTTCTATAAATAAAAAAATTATTTGTGACAAAGATCTATTTATTGAGCCCAATAAAAGAAATATTGGTATGGTTTTTCAAGATTACGCTCTTTTTCCTCATCTAACAGTAGAAAAAAATATACTATTTGGAGTGGATAATAAAAATAATTCCGCGCAAATTCTTGAAGAAATGTTGGAGCTTGTTAATATTCATAACTTGTCAAAACGCTATCCTCACGAACTTTCTGGAGGCCAACAACAGCGTGTGGCTATAGCCAGAACCCTAGCAAGAAAGCCCTCCTTACTTTTACTTGACGAACCGTTTAGTAGCCTTGATACCGCATTACAAAAGAAAATCCGTGCCGAAATACATGCAATTGTGAAAAAATCTAACATGACAACTATTCTTGTGAGTCATAATGAAGAAGATATTCTAAGTATTTCTGATAGGGTAATGTATTTAAGCAGTGGAATTATTGAAATTTTTTCAAAAATATCATAAGGTGGAATAATGCAAATATAGTCAGAAACTAACAATTTAATGTGGAGATTGTATGCAAAAAATTTTAAAATGCATAATGTTACTTTTTCTACCCACTCTTTTAATATTTGGAATTTACTTACATTCCTGGGCCAATGAAGAAGATTATGCCGGAGATTATTATAAAGGAGAAAAGCTATATGGATATTGTGTTACTTGCCATACAAGGGATCCAGCATTTGCCGGAATGTCCGTGGAACACTTAAAAGAAAAAATGGAATATTTTAAAGCTGGCAAATTAAATGGACCATTATTTGAAAAAAAGAATGAAATTTTTGCAGATATGAGTGATGAGAATATACTGGACCTTGCACTTTATCTTAGTGAAATGTGATATTAGTTTCGTGAATACAAATTATATTAGAGTCGATGGTTTTTGCTATTAATAAAACCCTTGCTAATTCGGGGTCGCCTTAGCATCATCAAAAATGTTTTTCTTTAAAATACCTGAAATTATAGAAAGAATAGGCAGCTCCAATAGGGGACCTACAATAAGAGAAAGAGAGATAAGAGGCTCTGCTGCAAATGCAGAAACAGCAATGGCTAGGGCAAGGGGTGAGTTTCTAGCTAGCGTTGTAAAATGTAAAGATATAAGGTCTTGGCGACTAAAATTCAGGGCCTTTCCTGCTAATCTAGCTATAAAAAAAGTGATAATGAAAAAGCAAACTAGCGGGATAAATAATTTTAAAAGTAATAGGTAATTATTGAATAGATTTTCACCTTCAGAAGCAAACATTGTTATAACAGCTAGACAAAGGAAAAGTAATTGTAAATTATCACTTTTATTCAATATAATTTCCTTTATTTTGGATTTGTCTTTAGTAAATACTCTGAAAATCATGCTAGAAATAAAAGGCACCAGCAATACTAGTGCTATGCTTCCAATGATGTCATCTAATTTTATATCTATAACACTACCAAAAAAAATTAGTAAGTATATTGGTAGTAAAACAACTTGCAAAATTAGATTTAAGGGAAGTATTGACATATTTACTTCAACGTTGCCTCCACTTAACTTTGTAAAAACAAGATACCAATCCGTGCATGGGGTTACCAGTAACATCACAAGACCCATGCGAATTGCCAAAGAGTCTTCAAAAAACACAGTCGCAAGTATATAAGCAACTATAGGTGTAATGATAAAATTGATAAATAGACTGGTTCCGGTATATTTTACATTTAGGGTAGCCTTTTTAAATTGTTTCATATCTACCGCTAAAAACAATATAAAAAGAAGTAGCATTAAAAATATTTCTACAAAAAAAATTGGCACATTTCCTATGGGAGTGAAAATTCCTAAAGTTAACCCCATTAAGGCAGAAAACAAAATAATGATAGACTGTAATCTGTTAATCAAAGTCATTGTTATATCCGAAGTAATAAATATAAGTTGTAAGTACAATATGTTTAATTAAACATGATTTTGCAAAAATTAAATCTAGGTTAAAGTACAGAAGTAATCAAATACATTTTCAAGTTATTACTTGGCACATTTTTAACATAAATCGTTATATATAAAGTCTCTGGAACTAAGTATTAAGTACAAATAAACCTCACCAAACAAGGACAATGCCAAAAGAGTTTTGCATGCAGCATTTTAAGCAAAGCGTCATCAAGCGAGGTTAAAGAGCAAAAGGGCGTTTAATCAATTTTCTCCTTATTTCTCAAGAGGAGGGTCTTTAATAGAACTTTGTGATGTTATCATTTCTGTATTAAATTCTTCAATAATAGCGGCTTCGCCTTCTCGTAATTGTGTATTTGCCTTCTTGGACCAACCTATAAAGTAGCGTGAGGCCAAAAGACACACCATGAATATGCACATTAAAACAAGAGCAGGGGTTAAGAGTATGTTATTTGCTACCAATATTGGTAGAATGGTGATTATGACAATCTCAAGCATGGAAATGGGCACATAGGCTAGACCATAATCTTCTAAGGTTTTTGTTTTGAATGATGGGTCAACAATACGCAATAAGGTAACACCCATTGCCACTACACCTGTGGACCAGCCAAAAACAAAGATACTACGCTCAAACCAAAAATTATGGAAAATGCGACGTCCCACAAGAAAAAAAATGGAAATACAATAAAAAATACCGAAGCTAAATAATAAAGTCATAGGAATGGCATATTGCACTACAACGGAAACTTTTATGCTTGCCACACCGAATGCTACAAGATAATCCGTAACCCAAGAGCCTATGCGATTCATAATGTTTTTGTCTATGTATTGACCAAGATTAATCGCATCAAATGTTTTTTGCAATAAACATCCACACAGCATAGAAATACACATCATAGGAATTTCATAATTACCTGGAATGATAGTTTTTATAAAATCATATAAATAAAAAGCCAAGCCGAAGGTTGATATAACTAACGCAAAATGCCATGTAAAAGGATCAAGAGCGATGGGATTGACAGTTTCCTTCCCCATAGACACACGTTCATTTTTTGGCACAAAACCTGTGAGCATACTTTGAGGCAACTGTTCTACATTTTTAACAAGGCGTGTCCAGCCTCTGCGTGTTCCAATGTTAATAAGAATCATACCACCCACAACACCAGCCAAAAGCCCTACAGTGGCCGAAGTGTATCCCACAGTGAGGGCTTCATCCCAGCCGGCATTTTGCAAAACAGTGCCTATAGCTGTGGCATAACCATGACCTCCAGCAAAGCCAGCTGGCCACATGAGGGCAAAGCCGTGGTATAGATCAGGAAAAAGAGGAACAAGTACAAAAATACCAAAAAGAAGTGCACAGGCAAATTGACCTATTTCAACAGCGGTATTATAAAAAAAAGTATCCCCTACGTTATGCACAATGTTTTTTAATGAGGTTTTCGTCTGTTTTTTTTGTCTACCTAGAAAAAGAGAGCCAAAAAGAACCACCACTAAAAGATAGGGATATGATACCATGAAAGGCGACCCGTCAGTGCGCATGGCAAAAGGGATAATATCAAGGAATTGATATCCGCCAAACAAAGCCAAAAATCCAGCAATCAGAGCCGATGGTACATAAAGACGTTGAAACAACTTCACCTTAGCCCGTAAAATGTGTGCCACTATTAATAACATAGACATGAGAGCAAAATCCATCACCATTTCGTACGGACCAAACATTAATACCTCCTTCACAATATATTTAGATTGGTTGACATTTAAAAAATAGGTCACAGCTTAAGGGCTAATTAATTATCATCAAAAACTAAATGCAAATTTTTTAGCTCGTAAAAGTAAAAATACGCATTAAACTTATTGCAAGAATAAGAATATTGGCAAAAAAATTCTAAATTTGATTTTCTTGTGCCTTGGTATTGAAAAAGGATATAATAAAAGTTATTAATTCCTTAGTTTGGACATATAATTACCGTTTAGGGGTATGGCTATGCATGTTACATCTATATTGGATGTAAGCAAACGCAATAAATATTACTCTTTTGTAAATATTTATTTGAATTGATTAATTGACTCTTGATAGTCAAAATTGTAGCGTCCTAAAAAGAATATTTACATCAATGAGTTTTGTAATGTGGTCATTCATTCTGAGATAGATTTATTTCTTTATCACACTTAATGGCTTGAGCATACAAACTATATATCTAAATTTGCATATTTTGCCTATTGCTTAAATCTGACATCGAAAGCTTAACATTCCAAGAAGTATAAATAAAGCACCTAGCTCAACTACTCGTCACACTTGTGCATATGACAAGAATTGATAGAGTAAATTTCTATATAGCATTTTCAAAACATATTAGCAATACCATATCATGAGTTTTTTACAATTTAAAACAAAAAACACTGCTTGGCTTAGTTGCTTTTTATCGTTATAATACGATAAATGAGTGCTTATTAAGAGTATTATAGTTTTCAATAAAAATTGATACAGCTAAATATTACAAGCTAAATTGGAGAATTTGGATATAATGGCTAACAGAGAAACAACTATTGAAAATTAAAGTGATTTTAATGTGAGCTTGCCTTAATTATTTATTCGTTATATCTATGTAAATATACTTGTTAGTTAGTAACAAAAGTAAATTATATGCGTAAATATTATGATTTTAAAAATACCTAAAAAACTTATATTAAATCGTGAAAGGCTAATAATATGAATTTTATATTAAAAGGTAACATATATTACTCTAAATCATATGTTGATTTGCAAATGCATGAAAACAGTTATATTATATGCAAAGATGGGAAAACTGTAGGTATTTTTACAGAAATCCCTGACAAGTATAAAGATTTAAGAGTTATTGACTATACAGACAAAACCATTGTCCCTGGCCTTGTTGATTTGCATGTTCATGCATCGCAATATGCCATTAGGGGCATAGATATGGATTGCAAGCTTATTCAATGGTTAAAAAAAGAGGCTTTTGCTGAGGAAACTAGGTTTAGTAACACAAAATATGCTGAGAAAGCCTATGCATGCTTTGTGTCTAAAATGCGTTCAACTGCAACAACCAGAGCATCTATACTAGCCACACGCCACAAAGATACAACCCTCATGCTCATGGATATGCTTGAAAGTGCAGGACTATCTGCCTACGTGGGTAAGGTTAATATGGATAGAAATGCACCAAAGGATTTAATTGAAAAAGATAGTGTAATGGCTGCAAAAGATACGGTAGCTTGGCTAGATGAATGTAAACATTTTAAAAATATTAAACCTATTTTAACTCCAAGATTTTTGCCATCATGTACTGATGATTTGATGAATAAGCTACAAACAATTCAGGAAAAATATGCATTACCACTACAGTCACATCTGTCAGAAAATTTACAAGAAATAGAGTGGGTTAAAGCTCTGTACCCCAAGTCAAAATTTTATGGTGATGCTTATAATAGTTTTAAACTTTTTGGTGGTAATGTGCCCACGGTGATGGCTCACTGTGTGCATTCTTGTGATAAAGAGGTTGAGTTAATAAAGAAAAAAAATGTCTTTGTGGCGCATTGTCCACAATCAAATACTAATCTTGCCTCAGGCATTGCACCCATTAAGCATTATTTGAAAAAGCATTTAAAAGTTGCATTGGGTAGCGATGTTGGTGCTGGAACATCTTTATCTATATTTCGGGCAATGGTAGATGCAATAGAAGTATCTAAGTTACGATGTTCACTACTAGGTAGTAGTAATCATGCATTAACCATCAAGGAAGTGTTTTATTTAGGCACAAAGGGCGGGGGAGAGTTTTTTGGCAAAGTAGGTAGTTTTGAGCCCGATTATGAATTTGATGCCATAGTTATTGACGATGAACAAATGGAACACCCTAGAAAAATGAATCTTTTTCAACGCCTTGAAAGAATAATATATCTAAGTAGTAGCAAGCACATTATAGCAAAGTTTGTTAAAGGTAAAAAATTGTTTTAGAAAAATTTATAACGATGAAAGCAAAACTTTTGAGTGTGGCGTTCTTATCGTTGTTAATATACACCGTAGTAAATGTGCTGTATAAATGTATTTTCGTCATTTCCCTCTGGAACGTGGAAAAGCAATACCAAGACTTTTCATTCGTGAGCGTAGGGTAGATGGGTGAATTTGAAGTAGCTCGTTTACGCTGTTTTTGCCTTGAATTTTGCCATGACATTGTACGAGAGCGTCTTGAATCTCTTTGAGATGTATGACATTTTTATTATAGCATAGGGTGTTTCCAATTATTGAGGGGGTCTGCGTGTGTAAAAAAGAAAAATTCAATTCATTTTTTCCCGTGGCCACCGCATTGAGTAAAGCTCGTTCAACAGCATAACGTAGTTGGCGAACATTGCCATACAAGGATTTTAGTAAGAAGATTTACCGTGTCATAGGTAATTTTTGGAGCTTTTTTTATGTTGAATTTCACAATGTAAACTTTTCGGAAATATTCTACAAGAATGGGAATGTCCTTCTTTCTGGAGGATAAAGCTTTTTTGCTTTCTTGTATCTGACACCTTTGAACAGGCTGTGCGCAATATATTTTTGCAACAAATTAACAAGAATGTACGGGTAAAAACATATGTTTGTAGTAATTATATAAGTATTTTTAAAAAAACCACTCTTTTTAATCTAAGACTATGTCATATTCCATAATGTGTGCCGTGGCCTTGGCGGCCTCAAGTCCGGCAAGCTTTTTGACCAAATGGAAGGACATATTTATTCCTGCCGATATGCCGGCAGAAGTGATTATTTTTTCCTCATCTACAAACTTTACATTCCTTTGCACTTTGCACGCTGGGAAAAGTTTTTCTAAGCGCTCTGTTCGTTCTCTATGTGTGGTGGCACGTTTACCGTCTAAAAAACCTGCTTTACCTAGCAAAAATGCTCCTGTGCATACCGATGCCATAATTTTCACTTTAGGGAATTGTTCCTGTATCCAAGCTATGGATTTGGGGTTTTCTTCTTGAGTACGAGAACCAGCCCCCCAGGTATAATTAGAACATCCACTGGAGGCATGGTGGCAAAGCTATAATCAGGCTGTACTTGTAAGCCATTGGTGGCTTTTATCAACTGACCTGTTTCACTAATGGTTATGACATCAAAAATTTTGTCTTCATAACTTTGCTTAAATGGAATGGAAAAAACTTCAAAAGGGCCTGCAAAGTCTAACACTTCAACATCATCAAAAAGAAAAATTCCTATTTTCATTTTTGATGATGCAGTTTTCGCTGCCAATGCATTAGCAGGAGAAATAAATTGTGTTGTCATTAAACCGGAGCTTACGCCCACAAGTGCTGCCGCTTTCAAAAAAGACCTTCTATTCAAGTGATTCCTCAGGGTGTTAAAATTTTATAGACGTCATTGTCTGCTGTTACTCAGCAATCAGTGTTCCAAATGTAATATTTGAAATATCACCATATTAAAGATAAATTTACAGGATTTTCATCGGGTGCTGATGATTACATAACGAAGCCTTTTAATCCTATTGATTTGATGACAAGAGTTAAATCACATATTAGACGTTATAGGAATTACACACAAATTGCTAGTAATGTGCACGCTCCTGAAGTTAACAAAGATGAAATAATCTATAATGATTTAGTAATGAATTTAACAGCAAGAAGCCTTAGCAAAAATGGAATACCAATAAAGCTTACAAAAATGGAATTTTCGATACTTGAGTTTTTTTTAAAAAATCAAAAGAAAGTTTATAGTTTAGAGCAGATTTATAGTAATGTTTGGGGGGAAAATAATATTGTAAATACTGAAAATACTGTATCAGTACATATAAGAAATCTTAGAAGTAAAATTGAAGATGATACCTCAAATCCTGACTATATTAAAATATAACTAATATTTTTCACGACTTAAGAACCCCTCTTACTTCTATTATAGGCTATTTAGACCTTGCAAAAAAAAATATCTTCAAAAGAAGAAGTCTATCTGTATCTTGCGACAGCGGAAAAAAACTCCTTAAGGCTTAAAAAGCTCGTTTCTGATTTATTTTTACATAGTAAAATTATGAGTAGTGATATAAAAATAGATTTGCATGATGTGAATTTAAAAATTTTATTAAATCAAATTTTGGAACTTAAAGACTATCCCGTTAATTTTATAAATAAAATATCTGATGCAAAAATACTTGCCAATGTAGATCATGTTTGTAGGATTATAGAAAATCTTTTTGATAATGCGTGCAAATATGCAACCAAAGGAAAAGAAATTACCCTTTGCGCCTACCAATATGAGGATATGGTAGCTATCGAACTAACTAATTATACAGAAGAAGATTTGTCGACGAAAATTAATTTACTTACGAAAAGGCTTTATACCGCAGACAAAAATAGAGATGACTTCTCATCCGGACTAGGTTTATCTATCGTGTCAGAGTTAATGAAGAAAATGGATGGTAAGCTCAGTCTGCATTTTGATAAAACCGAAAAAACATTTAGTGCACGCCTCTTTTTTAGGCAAGTTGATATAAAATAGTGTTTTAATACGTTTGATTTGTACTTAGAATATAAAAATCTTACAAAGTTGTGAGAGCGTTTTGGTTTTCATTTTACTTTTAAATTTCTTTACTGCGACACAAAAAATACAAAAATATTAATAATGCGTGGAAAAACTACATAGTAACCAGTAGTTAATGTACTTTAATACATATTTATCCAGCCACCTAACAAATAGGCTAACTATGTTAGTCGGTACTGAAAAACGTAAATGGCCATACCTACACAATAGTGCAGCAAGTCTTAAATGATTATAAATGCTTTGGCTGAATGCAAAAGCCCCACAGGGCAGAAACCATGTGGGGCTTTGATTGTGAGTGTAGTTACGCTCATGCCATTATCATGAGATTTACCATCCAATTATTAAAGGCTAACTAAAGTAAATGGTGAAGCCAGAGACTGCATCATAAAATGAGCCTGTTGGGTCCGCCTCATAAGCTGCTTTAAGATGTGACGTAATATTTTGGTTATTAAAATATACTGAATCTTCAATTCCTTCTGCATGTTCAAAGTCTGTGATGGTAACGCTAACATCACCCATACCGTCTTCTTTGAAAAGTCTAATGGTGTCAGACTCACCAGCACCAGAGGTAATGGTAACAGCACCCTTAACGTTAGTGTTAAGAACTACAGAAAAATTGTCCTCACCTGAAAAACCTACTAATGTACCTTGGGTAGCGTTGTCTACAGTAAAAAAGTCAAAACCTTCACCACCATTGATAATACCGTCAATCATATTTGTAATGGTGATGGAGTCATTATCGTCCCCACCATTGATAGTACCACCAGACATATCGGTAACAGTAATCCTATCTCCACCTACAAGTCCATTAATGGTACCATCGGTCATGGAGTTAAGGGTAACAGTATCAGCCGTGTCAGTGCCTTCAATTTGGCCACCTGTGCCCATGCTGACATAGCGTACTTCTTCTATACCTGATTGTCTTGCTGGCAATTCAGCAGACACAATGCCTGTTATATTATCATAATAAAGGATATCATATCCCGAACCACCTTGCAGGTCTTCAGTTGCTATGTTTGTATCTGTATAGATATGGTCATCGCCAGCACCTGCATCAATAGTTCCAGCTGTATATTGGCTTATTTTAATGGTATCACTACCATCGCCGCCTTGTATTGTACCGGCTTGCATGTCTGCTATGGTAATGGAGTCATCACCATCATCGCCATGAATATAGCCAAGTACTCCTGACATTTCTGTGGTGACTTCTATAGTATCATCACCATCATTACCTGAGACAATACCATCCTTCAATACATTGAGGTCTATTTTATCATTACCATCGCCACCATTAATATTACCATTGGTTTCACCAGTCACTATGATGGTATCATTATCTGCACCGCCATCTAGGGTACCAGTTGTATGATTGCCAGCTACACGTATTAAATCTTCACCGGCTTCACCATAGACGCCACTTAAACCATCATCCATTTGCATGCCAACTAGAGCAACGGTATCATTACCAGCACCGCCCATAATATTGCCGCTGCCAGTTAGCTCTTCACGAATGACAATATCATCATTGCCAGCACCTGCATTAATGGTTCCTGCAGACTTACTTAGCAAACGTATAATGTCATTGTCATCGCCAGCATCAATGGTACCGCCAAGCATATTGCCTATATCAATGCTATCATTGCCAGCACCGCCATTAATATTGCTACCATTGAGTAAGTCGCCCTTTCTTAAAATATCACCTGAATATTCAACGCGATCACCAATGGTAATAGTATCACTACCATCGCCACCGTCAACGTTACCAGCAAATTGAGAGGCCACAGCGGCATCAAAGCCCGCTTTATCGTTAAAAAAGAATTGTCCAATTCTAATGTCATCATTATCTGCACCACCAAATATGGAGCTAGCTGCCCCTGCACTCATTATGTAGATACCATCATTACCTTCACCAGTATTAACAGTACCACCATTTAATGTTGTAATAGTAATGGAATCTGCTCCGGCATCACTATTAAGCATGCCGCCAGCCATGGTGGTAATGGTCACAGTATCTTTATCTGCGCCGCCATGTAGGGTGCCACCGTACATAATTTCTATGTCAACAGTATTTTCACCAGTACCGGTATAGAGGTCGTCAAAGTTAAAGTTTTGCACAGTAATGCTGTCATTACCGGCACCGGCATCAATAACACTAACACCAGCAAGGTCAGAACCCATATATGTTATCTCAATTGTATCATTACCATCTCCGGCACTCACTATGCCGCTATAGGCCGTTTCAATGATTATGCTATCATCTCCAGCATCAGTATTAACCAAGGCTGTGCCCTGTAGCGCCGCAATGCTTACGGTGTCGTTACCACCGAGAGTATTAATAATACCACCACTCATGGTGCCATCACCAGATCCGTCGTTAATGGTAATCTTATCAGCTGCATCACTACCAGTAATTGAGCCTGCACTCATAGTGTCTAATACACTAATGGCTGTGCCATCGGTGATGGTAATTTCAGCCTTGGAACTGGTTATATCTTCAAATTCATATAGCTCTACGTTGGAAATATAATCACTAGCAGCACCTATGGTTAATGCGCCCTCTAAGCTTTCAAACCTTAGGGCATCAGTGCCTTCACCGCCATCAATCTTAGCAAAGCCTGCACCTATAGTATTAACGATAAAGGTATCATCACCAGCACCACCCCTAATTTCACCTGCAATCTCAACGCCTTTTGCGGCACTAAGCTTGCTATTTAGCACTGTAATTATATCATCTTCAGCACCACCATCAATAATACCGCCATACATATTATCCACTGTAATTCTATCTACGCCATCTCCACCATTAATGGTGGCTGCCTCACCCTTAGTATTACCAAGCATGGTGTTGATCCAAATAGTATCATTACCAGCATCGCCATTAATCAGGCCTGTGCTAGAAAGGCTTTTTGCAAAAATGTCATCACCTTCAGCACCGGTATTAATTTCACCAGCTACACTTCCAACAGTAATATAATCTGTTTGAGCTCCGCTCACTATTTTACCAGTAGTGCTAAGAGTTCCAACTTCTACATTATTAATGCCATCACCCATATCAACACTAACACCAAGGGTTGTGCTAACCTTTAAGGTGTCACTACCATCTAGCATGGAAATGGTACCTGCTTCATATGTAGTGATGGAGCCATTAACTATTAATGCATCACGCCCAGCACCAAAGGTGAGGTCTGCATTCTTGCCAATACCATTACTTATGAGGGTTGCACTAGATGTTATGTCATCATGGGCCTTGAAAGTGCCGTTAAATGCCCAGTCAACGCTTAAAGTATCATTACCACCAGCATTGCTGCTACCACCAAGACCCACAGCATCAGCTAGGGCACTATCATCCTTGTATTGTGAAACCTTGATACCTGAGGCCGCACCAGTAATGTATAGACCGTCATTACCTGTGTTTGTGAAGTTAAGTTCTGCATTCTTACCAAGCCCCTTGGTAATAAGGGTAGATCCGTCAGCATGAGCTGTAAATTCACTGTTAAAGGCCCAGCCAACACCAAGGGTATCATTGCCACCAGCGGTAAGTGCTGCTTCAAGCTCCGCTTCTGAATTAAAATCTTCATTCTTAATACTGCTAAGAGCTCCATTGATGATTAAACCTTCAGCCTTGCCAGCATCAAAGTAAAGCTCAGCATCCTTACCAAGCCCCTTGGTGCTTAGAACATCACCATCCTCACCAGTGCTTTTAAATATTCCATTAAATGCCCAGTTTACATTAAGAGTATCTGTACCAATACTATGGCTTACAAGCTTTGCAAGCTCAGTATCATCAAGGCCGCTCTTATTGTTCATAATACTTAAGCTATCATTACCTGAACCAAGGTCAATGTGATTACCAGCGTTAAGAGTTGTAATATTAATGGTATCACTGCCTGCACCACCAAATATTTCACTACGTGTGGCAGTAGTAATATTAATGACATCATTACCTACAGAGCCACCAGTTAAAAGGTCATCATTGGGCACTATGATGGTGCCAGGCGCTGTGCCTGACTCTACCACAAATACTTCAGATCTGGTATCATCAATGTTACCCAAGCTATCTATAATGCTGTAGTTTATTTCAAAATATGTTTGAGATGGAGGTGTTGCTACAGCATTGATCTCTGCATAACCATCTTTGTATATGGTAATTATCACTTCATCAATGGAGAGAATAATTTCACCATTTTCACCAATGCTTTTTGTAAATGAAATATCAACTGGTGAAGAAGAGCCAATAGTAACTCCAACCTCAGCATCAACATTATAAATACTATAGGCATCATCGCCATAGACCTTGCTATCTGTGGCGGTGGTTATATTAATTTTATCATGATCACCTGAACCATTAACAACGCTGTGATCGCTTAAGGTCTTAACAGTAATGGTATCATTTTCATCTCCTCCAAGAATTAGTGAGTCATAAGCAGTTGTTACGCTGATGTTATCCTCACTACCTCCACCAGCAATATATACTCTATTTACTGTAGTCAGGGTAAGGCTATCAGAACCACCATTACCTAGAATATCACTATCCATGGCCGTAGTAATCTTTATGCTATCATTATCAGCACCGCCACCAACTATGGATGTCCTAGCTGTAGTAATGGTCATAACATCATTGCCACTACCTCCGTAAATGGAAGCATTTTCAGCCGTGGTTACGCTAATGGTGTCATTGCCAGTGTCGCCAGTAATTTCTATGGCATTACTATTTTCTAAAATAGCTGTTTTTATAGTGATTTTATCATTATCACCACCGCCAGTTACAAAACCGCCGTTCATCTTAGTTAGGCTAATTATGTCATTATCACCACCACCATTAAGTATGGTGACAGAGTCATCACCGCTCATATTGGTAATGGTAAATTTATCGACACCGCTATCACCAAGTGCGCTACCACCTTCAAAGTTAGTAATGGTAAGAGTGTCTGCATCAGCGCCAAGGTTGACAGAACCACCAGTCATATTAGTGGATTTAAAGACATCACTGCCAGCATCGCCAAATACTGCTCCGCCAGCCATATTGGTTACAATAATGCTATCATTATCAAGACCACCTGTAACATTACCACCAGTCATATGGGTAACGGTTAAGCTATCCTTACCTGCATCACCATTAATATCGCCACCACTCATTTGGGTTATGTTAAATTTATCAACGCCTAGTCCACCAAGGGCTTGACCATTAGTCACAGTAGTTAAGATAAAGGAATCATTGCCAATGCCAGCATCTACATTCCCGCCAGCCATATTGACTATGGTAATTTTTTCATTACCAGCATTACCATAGACATTACCTCCAGTTATAGTGGCAATATTAAATATATCGTTGCCTACAGTGGTATCGTCGCCAGATTTTTCACCATAAACTCTACCTCCGCTCATGCGCTCTATGGTAAAGTTATCATTACCAGTATCACCTTCTAGCACAGCACCTGAACTAACAGAGCTACTAATAACAAATTTGTCATTGCCAGCACCAGCATTAATGGTATTGATATCATTACCTAGTACAGTTGTAATGTTAATACTATCATTACCTGCATTAGTATTAACAGTTAAGCCTCTGGTAAAGCCAAGATTTATAATATCTGCATCCTTACCACTTATTATTTTTGCATTGCTAGCATCAGCAAGGCTTGCCCCATGAGAACGATTAACGGTAATAATGTTTTTGCCGTCGCCAGCATTAATAGTTCCGTCAATTAACTCACCACTTACATTTATTTTATCATTACCAGCTAGCAAATCTAGTGTGCCATCTTTATCCATGTCCTTTATGGATAGGGTATCATTAAACTTATCAAATTTAACTGCGTTTACAGCATCTGCATCCACAAAACTATCCACATGTATGTAACCACCGCCAGCACCGGTTGCTAAGCTAATAAAAGCCTCATCATATGCACCAGCAATGCTAATACTATCATAACCGTCAGCATCATATGTGATGGTGCCGGCCGTTAATTCTGTGTTCACAGTAATGGTGTCAGCGCCCTTGCCAAGGTTAATGTCACCAAAGGCCATGCTATCAATGGAGAAGCTGTCATTACTATCACTAAACGATAGCTTGGATGCAGCGCTTGCATCCACAAAGCTACCAACATGTATATGCCCACCAGCAGCACCGGTGGAGAGATTACCATCTTGGTCCTCAATACCTGTGCCAGCGTACTGACCTTTGATAATAATACTATCAAAGCCATCATTATTATAGCTAATGGTGCCATTAGTCAGAGTGGTTACTTCTAGCTTATCTGCACCGTTTAAAAGCTTAACTTCTTCACCTGTGGCATCAAGTTCATTTATAACCAAGGTATCCTTACCATTGCCAAAGCTAAGAGCACTAGCATTGGTGCTTGTAATTTCATCCAGTTCTATATATCCGCCGTCAGTACCGGTGCTAAGGGCAAATGAATCTTTTCCGGTAGAGGTGCTTGTTATGCCCGTACCATCATACTCACCATTAATGATAATGCTATCAAGACCCTTATTATTATAAGAAATTGCACCGCCGTTCACAGAGTCAATTCCATTTACGCTAACTTTATCATTGCCGCTCATTAAATCTATTGTGTTAGTTAGGTCTTCGAACAATAAGCTAAATTGATCATGCCCATTACCAAATAAAATTGCATCATCACTAGTCCAGCGATTAAGGCTTATGCTACCACCGTCAGTACCAGTGCTAAGATCAATAACATCACCAGCGCTATTTAAGAACGTACCCTTAGTATAGTCAGCAAGCACTAGCGTATCTTGCCCTTTATTGTCATAGGTAATGGTACCAGCTATGGCACCTTGATCCGTAGTAAAGCTTCCTAGCATCTTGATGCTATCAGAACCTGTACCCAAATTGATGGAACTGCGTTGGTTGAAACTTCCAAAAATTTCAACGGAGTCGCTACCGCTACCACCAAGGATATAACTATTTATAAATGCAGCACCACTTTTATTTGTAAGCGTATTGTTACCATTGCCTAGGTTAATGGTAGCACTGTTTACGCCATTTTCTATGTATACACTATCATGGCTTGCCCCAAGGGTTAGGGTTTGCGCTTTTAGGTTGCTAAGCACGTTGATTTGATCTTCACCGCTACCAAGATTAATGGAGTAACCACTACCAAGCTTTATATTGTTTCCAAGTATCAGCGTATCATCACCCTTACCACCCACAATTTTGCCGCCATTGAGTTCATTACTAATAGTAATGGTATTTTCACCCAAGCCTGTATTAATAGTACCGCCATTTAGCCTATATATTTCAACATCAGCATTGCCATCAGTGGAGTTGATGGTGCCGCCATTCATGGTGGTTACATTAATAGTATCATCTCCAGCCCCATCATTAATAATGCCGCTATTCATGCTAGATGTGATTTCTATATAATCATCCCCAGCACCGCTATTAAGAGTGGCTGTGGTCATGGTATCGATTTCTATGTTATCTTCACCATCATCGGTATTAACAATGACTCTGCCACTTAGAGTATTTGCATAAAAAGTATCAGCACCAGCACCAGCATTGATTTTGCCGCCACTCATGGTATAATCTATATATATATCATCAGATAATGCGCCGCCATTGATGGTGCCACCGCTCATATTACTTATGTCAATGTCGTTGATACCAGTGCCTCCATTGATAGTTCCGCCTTTGAAGGTGTCTATATCAATGTCAGCATCATTGGCATCGGCATTAATGGTGCCGCCGCTCATGATTTCTATTATAAATTCCTCATTGCCATCGCCAGCATTGATGGTGCCACGGCTAAAAGTGCCTAAAATCTCAATACTATCATTACCTGCGCCACCTTCAATGGTGCCGTCGCTCATATTGGTGATATAGAATAAATCATTGCCATCCCCACCATCCATGAGTGCAGAGCCGCTTAGGGTAGTAGTAGCAAGATTATCATTACCGCTACCGGCATAAACTTTACCACCGCTAAATGTACCTCTAAAATCGTTAATGTCACCACCTAAAGTATGCCCAATGATGATGGTATCAACACCATCGCCACCATTGATGACGCCGCTCTTCATACTAGCTGTTGCCTTGGCATAGGCTTTTTCGTCAGTATAATCCTTACCAAGTTGTATTAAATCATTCCCTGCATCACCATTTAGCACCCCAGTTGTCCCAAGGCTTAGGGCAGAAATAAAATCATCATCATCCCCGCCGCTAATGATGGCCCCATTGACGGAGTTTAAGACAATGCTATCATCTCCAGCGTTTGTGAAAACATCTTTTAAACCATTACTACCTGAAAGTGCTTTATGAACAACTAAGGAGTCCTCACCTGCGCCAAATTGCACATTACCGCTACCCCAAGTGTCAAGCCAAATCCTCCCACCATCTTCACCGGTGGAAAGACCATAGAAGGTATTAAGCACAACACCGCTAGCGTCAGTGGTTATTGAGGTTGTGGTGGCGTCACTGAAAGTACCATAAACGGCAATACTGTCATAGCCATCCACATTGTAGCTAAGCTTACTGCCTGTGCTTAAGGAAGCAATTTGCACATAGTCTTCATCTGTTCCAGCATTGATGTGGGCATACTTTACCGTGCCATTTAAATAAATTTCATCATAACCGGCAAGGGTGTTTATTTCTTTAATATTAGTTGCTGTGCCGGAAAGAGCTTTATTAATAGTAATTGTGTCACTATCATTACTAAACTCTAATTTGCCTGTGCCAAGGGTATCGAGGGTGATTGCGCCACCATCCGCGCCAGTACTAAGAGCCATGGCTTCGCCTAAGCCATTTACTACCATACCATCATTAAAAGTTCCCTTAATGGTAATGCTATCGGCTCCACCAGTATCATAGGTAAGTGTTGAATTCTTACCCATGGCCCCAACGCTGAAGCTATCGGAACCCATGCCTAAATCAATCTGCACATTGGTGGCGGTGGAACTAATGCTAACTAGATCATCACCAGAACCAGCATTAATGCTACCATTGCTGGCAGTTTTATCAATGCGCACCTCATCATCGTCAGCACCGGCATCAATATTTACATGATTGCTAGAGAGAAATCTGATACTATCGTCACCAGCAAAGGTTTCAAAAGTTTTTTTGGCGGCACTTGTTCCAGAAATGGCGGCTGTACTATGCAAGCCGTCATTGCCTACGCCAAAGTCATATGTTGCATCCTTGCCTAAGCCCTTAGTTATGAGAGTTCTATCTAAGTCATCAGCAGGGTCTACTGTACCATTAGTATTATCAAAATCACCATTAAAAGCCCAGCCTACACTTAGGGTGTCCGCTCCAGCACCTAGTTGATCTAAGAGTGTAGTGGCAACAGCATCATCGACATCGCCTTTTTTGGCAGCTATATGAATAGAGTCATTGCCATCACCCATACTAACATTGCTTGCATCAAACTTACTAGTATCAAGGGTGCCATTAATAAAGAGTGCATCGTTACCACCAGCAAAATTAAGCTCGGCATTAGCCCCAATGCCATTGGTGCTGAGGGATTCATCATGCCCATCACCTGCAAACTTACCATCAAAAGCCCAACTCACCTCTAGGCTATTATTATCGTCACTATTGATGATAATATTTGCAAGTTTGGTGTCGTCATCTCCATCCATTCCTGCCGCACGCTTTGTAACCACCAAGGTGTCATTACCATCACCAAGGTCAATTGTACCGCTGTCCATGGCTTTTAAATTGCTAATGGTTACAAAGTCATCACCATCACCAGCAAAGACAGAAGCATTGGTGGCATTGCTAAGAGTAATTTTATCGTCACCAGAAGGACTCACAGGAAGTGAGATATTTCCGCTAGCTTCAGTTTCGCCAGCACGAATGATAAAACTCAACATGTCAAAGTTGCCACTTTCGCCATTGTAATAACCGTAGTCAATGCCAAACCCAACATCTAGAGGAGCGGGAATCTCGCTAGAAAAAGACCATGCACCATTATTATAAATGGTAATTGTTATGTCAGCCTTTGTTAATGTATGGCCATCAGCAATTTGAGTGCTAATAAAGCCAAGGGTTGTACCATCCACATTGACATCATGATTAACGTCACTAACAAAATAATCTGCACCACCATAAATTACACTGCCAGCATTGGCATTGATTACTTTAATTTCATCATGGCCTGAACCACCTAGAATTTGCGATCCAGTTTCAGCTGTGGTCACGGTAATATTATCATCATCTGCACCGCCATATACGGCACCATTTTGAATGATGGAATTAACCTTGATTATATCATTGCCAGTACCGCCGTTTACGCTAACATATTCATAAAGCTTACCCTTAGTTAGAGCATTTAGGGTAATGGAGTCACTATCAGCACCTCCAGATACCTGCACATGTTTTGTTAGCGTACCATTTGCGCCTTTTAAGCTTATGGTATCATCACCGGCAAAGCCATCAAGAGTGCCGCCATTCATAACTGCATTTAAGGTAAAGACATCATCACCTGAACCACCATAAATATATCCACCAGTCATGGACGCTTTTAAGATAAATCTATCATTGCCGTCATCGCCATTGATAGATCCACCAGCCATACCCGCATTTAAAGTGAATAGGTCATCACCTGAACCGCCATTAACAGTTACGCCACTACCAAGGGATTTACTAAAGGTAAAGCTATCATTACCAGCCTCACCATAAAATTTACCACCACTTATGTCCGCAGTAATGGTAAAGCTATCATTACCATTACCACCCCTAACAGTACCGCCACTTATTTCAGACTTAATGTTAATGCGATCATTATTATCACCGGCATAAATAGTGCCACCGGTCATATTATCAATGGTTATTAAATCATTACCATCGGCACCATAAAGATCACCGCCATGCATATTAGCAACAGTAAGGCTGTCATTGCCATCATCACCACCAACGCTAATAGACCCAGCAGTGGCATTAAGAGTTTCAATACTAATACTGTCATTACCAATACCAGCATTTATGCTAACTCTACCTTGCATGGTAGCATCACCTACGCTATCAATATATATTTTATCAGCACCATCACCAGCATTAATGGTAGAAGATGCGTCTGAGTTTTTTGCAATAATAGCAACATCTACACTATCTGCCCCACGAAAATCTAAAATATCATTCCCAGCAGCTGTGTTTATCTCTGCGCTGTCAGAGCTTGTTGCTATATACACCTTATCCACATGGGCACCACCATAAATGGAACCATAGGTATTTCTATCACCAACAATACTGTCAACTTTAATAGTATTGGTACCATTGCCAACATCTATTTTACCATGAAGGGCACCATGTACAATAATATTATCACTACCAGTACCACTATATATGTGCCCATCACCGCTTACAGTTTCAGCAGTAATTTTATTATTCCCATTACCAGCATAAATATGACCAGAGGCAGTACCCATAGTGATACTATCAACACCACTGCCACCATATATATTGGTATAACTATAGGCTACGCCTTCCACGGTAATGGTATTTGTGCCATTGCCGGCGTGGATGGTGCCGTGAAAACTATCAGTTTCTAGCGAAATGGTATCATTACCATTAGCAGCATAAATGGTACTAGTAGGATCAAGCCTTGTTTCAATGGTAATGTTATTATTGCCAGAACCACCATCTATGCGACTGCCTTCAGCGGTGGTTACGGTAATGGTATCATTGCCGGTTCCGCCGTATATGTTGCTACCGTCAGCAGTGGTTACGGTGATTTTATCATTACCAGCATTACCTTCTATGTGGCTGTCTTCAACAGTATCTATATCAAATGAGTCATTGCCAGTGCCACCATCTATTAGGCTGTTTTTATTAACGGTTGAAGTTATAGTAATAGTGTCATTGCCACCTAGTGCAAAAACTTTAGAATTCTCAACCGTAGTATGCTCAATAGTATCAGATCCTGCGGTATAGGTTTGGGTTTCATCTAATAGTGGTGTTGACATAGAGTTCTCCTAGGTGGTTTGGTGTATTTTATATTAAAATGCACTACAAGCTGTAACACATTTATTTTATATACAAAATATAAGTCGGCATCACTGCGAGTAGTGCAACTGAATGGCATCCATACAACTATCTAAGAGTTGCATTTAAGTAGTACATAATACAGCATTCAAAGTGAAAAAACAAGGCGAAAATTTCCTTTCACTGGTGCTAGTTCACGGTATTGATCCTGTAAGCCTTCTCATCTTAGTACAAAGCTAAGGTCATGAATGGTGTGACTTCGCGTTTGGGAGTAGCATTTCAAGGCTAGTATCCTCAATACTAAGGCCTAGCACTTCAAAGCCAAATTGTTGGGCTTTTTTGAGGGAATACATAGTGATGCGTATAGAGTCACGTACATCACCTGTTATGACTAAAATGATTTTGCGACTTTTTTTTAGCTTATACATTCTACAACATGATAAATTTATAAGATAATATATTGAAATGATATGTATTTGTACGCAATTTGAGCGGTATGTTTTTGCATTTTTTTAAGAGGGAAAAAATGCCTATTGATAAATTTAACGTAGGAGCTTTGCATGAACATATTTGGTATCGGACAAAATACTAGTATTGCCTATTCAATCTTCCTTGGTATATGGGTTTAATGTATGCAGAGGAAAAAAATTATGCCAAGAGCATAGAGTTCTATGAACAAGCTATGGCAGAAAAAATTGCACAAGAATTTGCTAAAAACGTCAAGAAAAAATAAATATTGAGTTTGAATAAATACATCAAGGCTAAGCTGACTTGAATACGAATCACGCTTCAGAGTAATTTTAGGTGAAAATTTTCACATTATTCGGATAGTGGCGTAAAAAATATGTAAAAAATACTAGCTTAATTCCCAGAAATGTTTTTCAAATGACAAGGCTTATAGTTTATAAGCCTTTTGAACTAGAAGTATTATCATGAAATAATCTTGTTTTAGCAAGTAAATATGTTATTTTGCGCCGAAAAAAAACTTGCTTAAGTCAAGGCAATAATATAATTAAGTTAAAAATATCACAATATATATTCAAACTATATTCACAAAATAGGTTATATTTATGACTTTTTCACCCACCAATGCGTCTGGTAGTTATTTTGTTTTGCTATGTGGTTTAGCTCTTTTGATATATGCAACGTATAAGGCATATGCATATAAAGAAGATTATCCAAAGCTTATTGCTTTTGGCTTGCTTGCTGATATGGGTTTTATGGGCATGGCACTTGCTTCATGGCAAGGCATTGGCATACTTGGGGCTTTTGTCTTTATTGCATTCCAAATTCTTGCGCGTGCCCTTGCCTTAGCAGCACACAACAACTTGTATAAACTTGGTTTAAGCTGTCAAAGCTCTCACTCTTCAAATGCCTTCCCCTTACTTCCTAAGCACTCTACGCTCATACAAGGGGCTTTGCAAAATCCCGTTGTAGCAGCACTTTTTGCTCTTGGCATGTTTGCAAGTGTTGGCGGCTCACCATTTCTAGTGCCAGAGGGACGTTTTTTTGCCACTCAAGGCATCGTGGCAGCAAACTCCCTCGGGGGTATTTTACCTTTATTACTGGTTGCGTGTTCTAATTTAATTTTCATATATTTACACCTTAATATAGTTCGTAAAATCTATTTTGAGCATACCAGTAATGCACATAGTGCAAGCTCAGGTCGGAGTGTTTTTTCTGGATTAAGTCTAGTAAGCATGTGTTTAACCTTTGCAGTGATTATTTTTGGGCTCCTACGCACGCCTATAACTGATATATTTGCAAGTTATTGCTCTGTAGAGCTTATACACACATCTGCGCATATGGCCTTTGTGGTGCTATTTGTGGGAAGCTTTGTATTGGCAATTGTTGGATATAAGTTTCATAACTTGCTTGATAAATTAAGTATAGCCATTATGGCCTTAGCTTTTATTTGCGCCATGACTCTTGGAGATCTTAGCCCCATGGCAAGACTTTTTGCGGTGCTCATTAGTGGAGTTGGGCTTTTAGTGTGTATTTATTCCTCGGGATATATGGCGCATGGGCATCGTTTACTAAGCTATTATTTTTTCTTACTCCTGACCTTTGCAGCCTTGCTTGGCATTGTTACTAGTTCAAACCTAGGTGTTTTTTATGGTTATTGGGAGCTTATGACCTTTGCTTCGTATTTCTTGGTCATTCATGAAAGGGTGGGTGAAGGTGCTCGTACTGTGCTTGATGCCGGTAGTAAATATTATTTAATGTGCGCTGGTGGTGCCTTGGTAATGCTCCCAGGTTTTGCTTTACTTGCAGGACATACGGCTGATTTTGCTGATATGATTCCTGCAAATCTTAGCCCTTTTACGCTTAAAATAGCCCTTATGCTTAGCCTCACAGGATTTGCAGCCAAGGCTGGCCTTGTCCCCTTACAAGCATGGCTTCCCGATGCGCACCCAGCTGCTCCATCTTCAGTATCTGGACCATTATCTGGTATTATCACCAAACTTGGAATTTTTGGCATCGTTGCTCTATTACTCGGAGAAGTTGGTTCTGAAACTTTAAAAATGCCTGGTTTTGGGAGCTTATTTCAAGACAATGATTGGCCCATGTCACTGTCTTGGTTTGGGTATAACTTATCGTTCCTTGGGGCGATTACCTTAATATATGGTGAAATTATGGCTTTGCGCCAAGATGACATCAAGCGCATGTTAGCCTATTCCACTTAGGTCAGCTTGGCGAAATTGTCTTAGTGCTTGGCCTTGGAACCTACCTTGCAACAGTTGCTGCTCTAACTCATGTTATTAACCACGCTATCATGAAGGACTTGCTTTTCCTTGGGGCAGGTGCTTTAATTTTGCGAACCGGTAGCCGTAAGCTTGAAGACTTACGTGGCCTAGGTGCGCATATGCCTTTAACGGTGGGCTTTATGTCTGTGGGGCTTTTGTCTATTATGGGTCTGCCACCATTTGTAGGCTTTACCGGTAAGTATTTAATGATTCAAGCCA
>CAYJLD010000033.1:0-25792 GCA_964371195.1 uncultured Desulfovibrionaceae bacterium
CTGCGACTCTCTGCTTAAAAGGCAGATACTCTACCTACTGAGTTAACGACCCTCTCTAGGAAGCAGTCTTATATGCAAAAGCTTTGAAGCTGTCAAGAAATTCCTGCATAAAATTTATGATAAATTATATTTGTTTTATTGGTTAATGGGTGGAGCATCGCTACCGGCCTGTAATAAGGCGGCTAAATGGCGCCTCACCAATTCAAGTTCTGATTGACTTACCACGGGCATATCAGTTGGTTTTTCATTTTTCATTTCATTGCCTTCAGTCACAATAAATAAGGCTGCTGCTGCACGTCCCATAATCGTAAAAAAACGATCTGGATTCCAGTTTTGGGCTTTAACCCATGCAGCTGCTTTTTCAGAGTACGCAAAGTCAGCCTTACCTTCTGATATGCTTGGGGCAGTATTATCTGCATTGGATGCAGCCCAAGCGCGAAATCGTGGAAGCAAGTCAATAAAAGACAGCAATTCGTCATTAGTCATGGGAGGTTGACCTTCATATACTGTCTTTGCAAAACTTGCATTATTACTAAGCAATAAAAAAACAAATACAAAACAAATAGCTTTTGCAAAAAAACTTATCATATTATTATACACAACTAGCTGAATAAAATTTTAATAGCGCACAGCACTAAATGTATTGAGTTTTGCCACATTATGGTATGACTCTACATAGCGCAATGTACCAGTTTTACCGCGTAAAACCATGGAATGCGTAATGGCATTATTTCCTCTATACTGAACTCCGCTTAAAAATGAGCCACCAGAGATACCAGTAGCGGCAAAGAAACAGTCATCAGAGCGTATCAATTCATTAACTGTTAATATTTCACGCATATCCACGCCAGCCTCAGCAATGGCCTCTTTTTCAACATAGGACTGTGGATCAAGGCGGGCAAGAATTTGACCACCAAGAGCCTTGATAGCACAAGCTGCGAGCACACCCTCAGGAGTACCGCCTGTACCCACCATAACATCCACTTCAGAGCGTGGGTCAACAGCCATGAGAGCACCAGTTACATCGCCATCGCTGTGCAATTGTATGCGTGCACCAGCTTCACGTATTTGCTGAATAAGTAAGTCATGGCGAGGTTTATCCAATACAAAAACCACAAGGTCATGTAAACTTTTGCCTAATGCTTTGGCAATATTTTCCAAATTTACTTTAATGGGTGCATCAATATCTACTACATTTTTTGCTTCATTGGGAACCACAAGCTTTTGCATATAGAAGCTTGGGCCAGGATTATACATAGTGCCTGCTGGAGCAACACCAACAACGGATATAGCATTGGGGCGGCCAAAGGCAAGTAGGCGCGTACCTTCCACTGGATCAACAGCAACATCAATTACTGGCCCTGAACCTGAGCCTACCTTTTCTCCATTAAAAAGCATGGGGGCTTCATCTTTTTCCCCTTCACCAATAATAACGTTTCCTTGAACATTTAAAGAATTAAATGTAATACGCATAGCATCAACAGCAGCTTTATCGCCAGCATCTTTGTCTCCACGTCCAAGCCAACGCGCAGACGCAAGAGCCGCAGCTTCTGTGATACGCACAAAATCAAGTGCTAAATTTCTTTCAGGGCTTTCTACTGCCATAATGTCCTCCCAGCTTTTGGCGCAATTTATTGTCATTTAAGAATGGTTTTTTATTTTGTGAAAATTACAAAATAAAGACTAAAACATCCTTTATATTATGCTTCAAATACAAAAAAAGCAAAAGTTATTTTTTGCTTAATTATCTATACGTTAACAAACAAAAAACAATTATCCAAGCAGACACATCACTAACAAGCTGTTTTTTTATAATGTTTCCTAGCGCCTTGCTGGGTATATTTTTCAATCATTTTTAATCTTGCCTTACTGGACTTTCAATACAAGCAAAGGCATCGTGATTATGTATGGACTCATGGCTTTGCACCTCAACCTTAAACCATGCAACTTGCTCATGCGTGGATAAAAGCATAGCCGCCGCACGCACCACATCTTCTACAAAAGCTGGGTGAGCGAAGGCATGTTCGGTGACAAACTTTTCATCCTCACGCTTTAGTAAACTATATACGGCAGAAGATCCGGCCCTTTCTGCCATATCCACCAGTTCTTCAATCCACAAAAAACCCTTCATGCGCACTGCCATACGCACCATTGTACGCTGACTATGTGCCCCTTCCTTGCTTATGGCTTTGGAGCAAGGACAAACTGTCATAACAGGAATTTCCACTTCCAGTAAAAAAGTAGGGCCATCCCCCTCCATATCTCCAGTAAGCTTGCACTGATAACTTACAAAGCCCGAAGCCTTAGAAGCTGGAGCAAGTTTGCGTATAAAATATGGAAATTTAAATAAAATATGTGCTCGCTGTGCTTTTAAGCGGTTTTTTACATCCTCTAGCAATCTTTTCATGGATTGATAGCTAAGCTCTTCTTCAAAATCTTCCAAAGCCTCCACAAAGCGACTCATATGTGTACCCTTAAAAGCAGACGGTAAATCTACACTTACGTCAACCATGGCTACAGTATGTTGCCTACCTTGAGCACGATCGCGCACCACAATGGGCAATTGTAAATTTTGCACCCCTACTCTATCAATACCTAAGGGAACAAGAGCTGGTCTATTTTGTACATCTTCCATTAGCTTAAGTCCTGTCCAGTTGTAGTAATTGAAAATGCTCCATGCTTTACTCCGCGTGTAGAAAGTAATTTATTTGCAAGGTTGCGTACTCGCTCGATTTCAGATTTGAGCACCAAGACTTCTAAGCAGTTATGATGATCAAGGTGAACATGCAAAGTAGCAATTATGCAGTCATGATCATCATGCTGTATGGCCATAAGCCTTTTAGATATATCACTTTGATGATGGTCATAGACTAAGGTTAAGGTGCCGGCACCCTGAGCTTGATCCTTAGTCCAATCATCTTCTACTAAGGCTTTGCGAATAAGATCGCGTATGGCTTCTGAGCGATTGGCATAGCCGTTGCGATTACATAAATCATCAAACGAATTAAGTAGTTTTTGATCAAGCGAAACCCCAAAGCGTGTAGTTTTACTCATAAATACCTACCTACAAATTTCCCACACCTGCACTGTTACTGGTACAGGCTGAGCATAAATTGGCTCAATTATAGCGGCATGCACTTTTTTTGCTTGCCACTTTCGACTAATAAGTTCTGCACTAAAGTGCTCATACACAGAACGACACGGCTCAGCAATCCAAGCCCGTCCATTTTCAGCTAATGAATAATCTAAGAATTCCATAATAGTATAAGCAAATTTACGCTCATACATAATATCAGCACCCCAAAGGCATTCAATGCTCTGCCTTTTAATGGCTGGCCTTCTCCAATCCATGCCCATCCAAAGTGGTCCCATTTGCCTTGATGCATAATGCTGTGCATTGCTTAAGGTATTTTGTTTTGCATAATTTAAGGCTTCTGTCTCATAATCAAAGGCCAAAACATTTGCCCCTAGCATATGCCCTATTAAAGCCGTAAGCCCTAGGCCACAGCCCACATCAAGACAAGTTCTTTGATTAATAACAGTTTTTTGCAGCTCAAGCCACTGGGCCAAAGCTACACTTGAAGGCCATAATTCAGTCCAATAAGGTAGACGTTCGTCTTCAAAATCCACCTCATTTGACGTACTATCACACATGCCATCCCACAATTGTTCAAGGCTTGCAGCACGGTGTAGCACAAAGGATTTATTACATACTTCTACAGAGATAACAGGTTTATAGTAATCTGTGGACATATATTCTCGTTCCTGATGCTTTGTATTTAATGTATTTAATTTTTAATTATAGCTTGAGTTCGGCGCAAGAGCAAGCCCAAGCCTTGGGCTTAGGCCAGTTTTGTTCCCTTGTGCTTTATCTCATATTCTGTTATATTGGGGGAATAAATTTTGAGGTACGCATGGATTTTAATTATTTTGATATTATTGTCGTAGCCATTGTGGTTATTTTTGCCATAAGAGGGCTTTTACGTGGTTTTATTAAAGAAATAATTTCACTAGCTGGTATTTTATTCAGTATTTGGGCGGCTTTTACATATTATCCGGCACTTGTGCCGTATTTAGAGTTTGTGCAAAATCCTGCTTGGCGTAATATTTGTGCTTATATTGTAATTTTCATTATAGGTATTTTACTAGCTCATACAGCCATAATAATATTACAACGTATTGTATCCATTGCCTTCTTATCATGGGCAGACAAATTATTAGGATTTTGCTTTGGTCTTTTAAAAGGCTTACTTATTTGCGCTATTATTGTGACAATTATTGGCATTTTCTTTAATAATATTCTAGTTATAGACCAATCAGTAACCATACCATATTTAAACATGCTCATGGAATATGTTCAAAGTCATATGCCATCAGATGTTTTCAACAATTAATGAAGGGATCAAAATGAGCAATTCAGCACTTGAACAACTACAATCAGTTATTGAAAAATTAATTGGGCCAGATGGTTGCCCTTGGGATAAAGAACAAACACCTGAATCATTGGCTGATTATGTCATAGAAGAAGTGTTTGAAATGGTTGATGCCATACGTTCGGGTAATACTAGTGATGTGTGTGAAGAACTTGGTGATGTGCTTTGTTTAATACTATTTATTGCCAAACTTTATGAAAAGAAATCTGCTTTTTCACTAGATACAGCATTAAATTATAGTTCAGAAAAAATGATTCGACGCCATCCTCATGTTTTTGCAGGAGTAACCTTTGCAAACATTGACGAACAGCTTAAGGAATGGGAAAAGATTAAGCGTAGTGAAAAGAAAGATAAAAATAATATTCAAGGTATTTATGACTCATTACCTAAGGCTTTGCCTCCATTAATCAAGGCTTATCGCATCCACTCCAAAGCTGCGCGAATTAATTTTACCTGGCCTGAAGACCAAGAAGTAGAGCAACAAGCTGAAGCTGAATGGCTTGAATGGCTTGATGTTGCACAAGGTGATAATAAAGAAGCTCAAATGCATGAACTTGGAGACATGCTCTTTACCTTAGTAGAGCTTGGCCGGCGCAAAGGTATTAAAGCTAGTGAAGCTTTAGATTACACTAATTTACGCTTTTTAGAGCGTTTTGCCAAAATGGAAGCTCTAGCGCGCGAGCGTGGGCTTGATTTTGTATCTCTATCACTTGATGACAAGGACTCTCTTTGGAATGAAGTGAAAGCCGCACAAGCAAAAAAAGATTAATTTCACATTGCTTTAGTGGAGGAAGACATGTCCGAACAAGAAAATAAAAAACAAACAGATGACGAGCAAAAAACTAGTCAAGATACAAATCAAACTTCTGTCAGCAGTGAGCATGAACAACCTGCTCACGATACTCAGTCTAAACAAGAAGCTGGATCAGAAGCAAGTAAAGGTTTAAGAAAACCACGCGGTATTGGCTTTTTGGGTAGGCGAGGTACGGCACCCATTCGCACTGGTACAGATGACAAAGATCCCTCTAAAAAAGAAGCTCAAAGTGATGACAATCAAGCTAAGGCTGCTAAAGACGCTAAAGATGAAAAGTCGTCAAAGCCATCTCAACCTGTACCATTAGGACCTGCCGATAAAATTTTTGCCCACTTAAGTAACCTTCCTGTAATTACTTGGTTGTTCTTAGTTCTTCTTCTAGCTTTACACAGTGCAAGCTCTATTTGGTTTCCATCGGTATTCTTTACTCACGAATTGCATTTACTTGAAGTTTACAACGATATGCAAGGTATGGGGCAATGGCTTATCCCTCCATCTACTGAATATATAAAAACTGCTTTTCCAGTATTTTACTGGTTTATGGCCTTGGTTGACCTCATACCAATAAGTGATACCATTTTCCTACCCCTAGTGGCCACTTTGACAGCTTTTATTACCCTAACTGGGGTTTACTTACTTGCCCTTTACTGTGGACTTGGTAAGCGCACAAGTCTTGCGGCAGCCTTAATCATGCTTGCCACACCTAGCTTTGCAAGCCTTGGTCATATGCTTAGCCCAGAACTATTTAGTGCAGGTCTTCTAGCCTTAGCCCTTGCTCTACTTGGCAGAGGTTGGATGAGTCAATCAGCACCGCTAAGCTTTATTTTTGGCTTTTTATTCCTAGCTCTAGCCACCATGAATACCGGATTTCTACCACTTTGGACTGTTTTAATTAGTAGTATTTTCTTTATTATTTGGCGTGGAACTTTTGGACGTGCCAATCAGCTTGATGCCGTCATTGGCTTTGGAGTTCTTGTACTTATTTTTGCCGTATGGTTAGTATTTATCATTATTGGTGGTGGTACACAGGCCCACACCCTTAGCCAAATTATGAAGCATATGATTATGCCCTTTATGCCACCATATTGGCCAATGCAACCCACTTGGTATGAGGGTTTATTGTTATTATCTCTTGGACTTATTCCTTGGATTTTATTACCCATATTTGCCTCATGGTTTCAAGTATTAAAAAATTCGTTCACAAATCTTAAAGCCGCGCGCAAAGAGAATGCCGGAGTTGCATGGCTTTACATATGCTTAGTCCTTGGCTGTATTTTACTAGTGCGCGGTGCAGAAACTACACAAGCTATAATTCTTTATCCCATTTTAGTAGTCTTGCTTGCCAAAACTCTTTGTAATCTCTCAAGCACCGGAAGTAATATATTCTTTAGTTTAGTGGCAGTTTTAATACTTTTAACTGGTTTTTTAAGTATTGGGCTAAGTATTCAGGCTACTGCTTCGTTTTTATTAAATCATGTTCCGGCGCAATTGGCAGAAATATTACTAACTGTTAAAGGCTTAGACATTATTGGGGGAATATTGTTGGTTATGGGAGTGGTCTTAATTAAGTTTACCAAGCGCATAGCTCCATGCGGTGCTCTCTTGGTATTAAGCTTATTCATGGTCATTTTAACTCAGCCCTTTAATGTGATACTTGCCCCATCACTTGCTGGAAAAAGTGCAAATTATCATGCACTTGGTGCAGGCATGGGCGTTCTGCCCTATGGCCTTGGTGCCCCTGCCCCAGTAATTATCCCTATTGATAAAGTTGAAGAAGAGATTGTACCTGAACCAGAAGAGCAATGGGATGCACCTGCCCCAGCTGTGCCCTTAAACACAGCTCCTAACCCTTCTTCTACGCCCACCTTGCCAGAAATTGTAACTCCAGCTCCTGATAACACTGAGAGTACACAAACTATGGAACCTAATGCACAAGAAGCACCGGAAGTTGAACCTGTTCCAGCATCGCCAGAAGAAAGTATAGAACTACCCACAACTAACACTGTTAATTAATTTCAAGAGCATGCTTGATATTATATTGAACCATAACAAATTATAACAAGACGAACACTTAGGAAAAAAATGTACTGGCCAGCCCTATCTCGTAATACTTGGGTAAACATATCTACCCTTGTAAGTATCATATTCACATTATTGTTATTTGCATTGGTTTACTTTAATTTAGACCGTGGATTTAATTTTAGTGATGAAGGCATGTATCTTTACTCTATCGCTCATCCCAATTGGCCTTGGTCTTTGCTTTCTGACTTTGGGGCTTTTTTATACCCTATTTATACAGCTTTGGGTAAGGATTTGTATAGCTTTAGAGTCTGGACATTTATAGTTCTAATCATTTCATCCAAGCTTCTGATTATTAGTTTTTTACTGCTTTGCAAGCGACATATGCACTTATCCTTTAAGCTTTGGTGTGCTATATCTTTTGCTTTATGGAGTTGCACTCTTGGTTATTATACCTACTGGCTACCCACAGCAAGTTATAATACTTTAGCCCTTGTGGGTATTTTTGGCATATTAACCATGCTTAATTTTTACACAATTTTATGCCGGCCCCATGCCGCAGGTCATATATTGCGTAAAGAAAAATTACACAATATTTTGGTTAGTTGCGTACTTACTTTACTGGCCTTATTTGGTGTCTTGGCCTTTATTGGTAAGACCACTACAGGTGCGGGCATGGGCATATTAGCAGCAATATGGATTTTCTTTGACACCGGCACAGTGCCAAGAAGAAAGAAAATACATCACATTATCCTAGCTGGTATAATATCGATAATGGTATTATTTATATATCTTTTTGGCATGTCAGACGGACTAGAAACCATTAAAAAGATTATACTTTGTGCTGAACTTCTAGATAATAGTTACGGATTTGACAAAACCTTAGCCTTTTATGCCAAGTATCTTTTCCCCACATCCTATATATTAGTGCTACTTACTTGGCCTTTATGGGGCGGGGCTTTGTGGGCCGTAAATATAGAAAAATACCCCTTAGCCGCAGGGCTTGCAACCCTTGCTGTTCTGGTTGCCCTGATTACAGCATATATCTGGATTGGTAGCTATATTACAGCCTTAATGCTAGTGCCATTAACTGTAATGATGTTAGTGGGAGCATATCTATGGAAAAAATCATCTAAACATTTACTTTTTAGCCTGCGCTTATCCTTGGTATTTCTTTTTTCTGGGCTTATCTACCATGCTGGGACCAATACCCCTCTAGAGTATAAGATGTCAGAAGCCTTGGTTTTACCTGCACTTGGGCTTATTAGTTTTTGTGTAGGCATGCGCCCAAAACGATATAATGCTTTGCTTCCAGCATTAGCAATTATTTTATGTTTTTCATCGCTTGGATCTTTATTGTATTCTATTTTTGAGCCAACACGCCATAATGGCAAAGCCCTATGGGAACTTACAGAACCTGTTGTATTACAAGAAAATACTCGTCCAATATTCGTGCATGCTGAGCGCAAGCTCTTTATGCAATGGCTACAAGACACAGCCTATGCCAATAGTTGGGAAGCTGGCACGCCACTCATCAACACTTCGTATTATAGCTCTGGAAGTTTATTTTTATTAGATGGTTATAAAATGGAAGGTGCATGGCAAATTCAAGAGCGCTACACACCAAAAGAAAATTATCCCATCATTTTTTCATTGGCACCTAGAGACTTGTTAGAAAAGGCGTGGATTATTAAGCCACACAAGCATAAGCCACGCTATATGAATCCAGAAGTACTTAAAGAATTGGGCTTGCCCTTTCCAGAAGGTTATGAAATGATTGGTATATCACCACCAGAAAGTTTAGAAGGTGTATGGCCAGCTGAACAATATGAAATTTGGAAACCTAAACAACAGTAATTCCATATAAAACAGGAGTGTGTATGAGTAAGGCAAGTATTATTATTCCAGTATATAATGAAGAAGACAATGTAGACATACTAATTGATGATATAACTAAGGCTTTGGAAGGGAAAATTGACTACGAAGTTATTTGTGTCGATGACGGTAGTACCGATAAGTCTTTTGAAAAGCTTGAAGCAAAAGCTAAAGATAACTTTCGCTTAAAGGTAATTGCCCTAGCTAGAAATACCGGACAAACAGCTGCTACACAAACTGGAGTTGATCACGCCACAGGCGACATATTAGTCTTTATGGATGCAGATTTACAAAATGATCCGGCAGACATACCACTATTACTTGAAAAACTTGAACAAGGCTATGATGTAGTATCTGGTTGGCGCAAAAATAGACAGGATAATACGGTTAAGCGTGTATTACCAAGTCGTATTGCCAACTGGATTATATCTAAAGTTTCATCGGTTTCGCTACATGATTTTGGCTGCACGCTTAAGGCTTACAAGCGTGATGTCCTTAAGGGTGTGCGCCTTTATGGAGAAATGCATCGTTTCATACCAATCTATGCAGCATGGTATGGAGCCAAGGTAGCTGAAGTACAAGTAAACCATCGCTCCAGAAAGTTTGGTGAGTCTAAATATGGCCTTGAGCGCGTATTTAAGGTTATGCTTGATATTTTAGTCATCAAGTTTTTAGATCGCTATTTAACCAAACCCATATATGTTTTTGGCGGTTTTGGTATATTTTCCTTCTTTTTATCAGTATTAGCTGCCTTGTGGGCCATTATACTTAAATTTTGTGGTGTCAGTTTTGTACAAACTCCACTCCCCCTTGTCTTTAGCATGACATTCTTAATTGGTGTGGTTTGCATTCTTATGGGTTTACTTGCTGAAGTTATTTCAAGAACTTACTTTGAATCACAAGGTAAATACTCCTATGTGGTTAAGCAAACGGTTAATATTGAAAATAAAACTAATGATCATACTTAAGTCTTATTTAGGAATAATACATGTGCGGAATTGCAGGTTTTTTTGGTGTAAATGACCCAAGCAGTCTTGGCTATATGGTTGATTCGCTTCACCATAGAGGTCCAGATGGTAATGGGCGATTCATATCTACTGCCAATTATGATGGTAAGCATGCCCACCTTGGGCATGCCCGATTAGCCATTGTGGATGTTGCCGGAGGGCATCAACCACTAATAGATGAAGCAAGCAATACTGTTATCATATATAATGGTGAAATATATAATCATTTAGAAATTCGAAAGCAATTAATTGCTCTTGGTCATAGCTTTAAGACTAGTCACTCTGATACTGAAACAGCTCTAAGGGCCTTTATTGAGTGGGGTACTGATTGTTTTGCCAAGTTTAATGGTATGTTTGCCCTAGCCATATACGATGCCAAAACGCATAGTATTTATCTTGCACGCGATAGATTTGGCGAAAAGCCCTTATTCTATTTTCAAAATAAGCATGGTTTTGCCTTTGCTAGCGAATTACAAGCTTTATTTAAATGGAAATGCTTTGACGCAACATACAATATGGCAAATATCCAACGCTTTTTTGCTTGGGGTTATATGCCAGCTGAACGCACAATCTATAATAATTGTCACTGCTTAGAATCTGGATCTTGGTTGCGTTTAGACTTAACTAACTCTCAAATAACAAAACAAAATTATTGGTCATTTACCATTAATACTGACCACTCTCTAACCCTTGATAAAGAAGGCGAACTCATTGAGGAACTTCGCTCTCTTCTAGTTGACGCTGTTAAAAGTAGACTGTTAAGTGATGTACCTCTCGGACTATTTTTATCTGGGGGCATCGACTCAGGAACTATTTTGGCAGCAGCAAGTCAGCTATTACCCCCTGAACAAGTAAAAGCCTTTACTATTGGTTTTCACGAACCAAGCTTTGATGAATCTGAAAAAGCTACCATAATGGCTAATGCCTTTGGGGTTAGCCATAAATTAGAGATGCTTACTCTTGACAGTATGCGCCAAAATATTATGACTATTTTGCAGCGCATGAGTGAACCACTAGGTGATGCTTCACTTATTCCAACTTACTCTCTATGTGCCTTTGCACGCAAACATGTAACTGTTGCTTTGTCTGGCGACGGTGGAGATGAGTTATTTGCAGGATACGACCCTTTTTTAGCTCTTAAGCCAGCGTCCATATATGATAAATTTATGCCTGCACCAGCCCATGCGCTACTCTTAAAAATGGTCAATAAACTACCCAATTCAGACAAAAATATGAGTCTTGATTTTAAGCTAAAGCGTAGTTTGAAGGGTATGAGTTATGCGGCATCACATCGAGTGCCCATATGGATGAGCCCTCTATCTCCCACAGATATTCAAGACGCTTTCCTAAATCCTTTAAGTGCAGAAGATCTTTACGAAGACGCTATAAACCTTTGGGATAAAAATTCACATTTAGATATTACTGATCAAGCCTTGTTATTTTTTACTAAATTTTATCTAAGTAATGATATATTAGTTAAAGTGGATCGTGCGGCCATGATGGTTTCTCTAGAAAGTAGAGCTGTATTTCTTGATAATAACTTGGTGGATTTTTGCTCAAAATTGCCACATCATTTCAAATTACGCGGTACTACAAGAAAATATTTGCTAAAAAAGGCTTTGCAAGGTTGGTTGCCTGAAAAGATTTTGAATATGCCCAAAAAAGGCTTTGGCATACCCCTAAATGGTTGGTTGCGTGAATTAAATCATCCCATAAAATCCCCACCCACCATGCAAGATAGTTGCTTACAAAAAATGCAAGCTGAGCATAATGCCCGAAGTGGTGACCATAGGCTTTTACTATGGGCAGCTCTTGCCTTTGAAGGTATGCAAAAGGCAGAAAATGTCTAAACATTTCGCCTCAGATGGTTCTAGCTCATGGCAAGAAAAAATTATCTTGTTAGTACGCTCACGTATTGGTGAATGGGCTCGCTTTTTGCTAATTGGAGGTTGGTCCACCATACTTGATTGTGCAGTCTTAGCCATGCTTACTACTTGGGCAAATTGGAGCCCCACACCAGCCTATATAGCCGGCTTTACCACATCAATTGTAACACGCTATTTTATTGATCGCTTTTACACCTTTAGGCATGCAAAAATGTTTGCCAAAGTAGTTTGGCGTGAGTTTTTTCAATACATTTTTTCCTGTTGCTTTGCCATGGCCATAGGTACAGTCATCTTCTATGCATGTATTTATCTCGGATTCTCTGTGGCCATTTCTAAAATTATTAGCATTCCACCTGTAACCATTGCCGGATATTTGCTCTTTAGATTTGTGGTTTTTAAGGCTAAATAAGCATTGTTTGTTTGCATTTTCTTGCTTTTTAGCATATGATGTTTATATATTAAGAGAAGATACTTTAAGGTTAATCTAGGAGAAGATATGACATTTAAATCTTTGTTTACTATCGTTTTTTTTGTAGGTTCTTTGCTAGTTATTTCTGCGCTTGATGCCGATGCCGCTCGCCGATTTGGTGGTGGTAAATCATTTGGTAGCAAACCTAGCATGCAACGCTCAACAACTGCCCCTAAACAACAAAACCCAGCTGTAACTCAAGGAGCTCCAAGTGCCGCAGCTCAAGCTACTAAACCTGGCTTGCTTGGCGGTATGGGTGGTATGTTTGGTGGGCTACTTGCTGGTACATTGCTTGGTTCATTACTTTTTGGCGGACCATTTAGCGGTGGCGGGATCATGGATTTATTGCTTATTGCCATCGTATTATATTTTGGTTTTAAGTTATTTGCACGTATGCGAGGAGGTCAAAGAGTTGCCCAAAGCCCGGCTGGTGCTGGGGCAAGTGCGCAAACTCAAGGCCCCATGCAATATCAAGCCCAAGGGGATGAGCAAAATAACCATGCTTGGGGTAATCTTAAACAAGGTGAAGCTGCTTTTAGTAAACCTGCTGGGCCTCCTGTACCAGAAGGATTTGATATTGAAGAATTCATACAAGGTGCTAAACTAGCCTTTAACCGCTTGCAAGACTCCTGGGATAAACGTGATTTGGATGACATTGCCCTCTTTACAAGTGAAGCTGTGCAAAGTGAAGTAAAAAAACAGTTAGAAGAAGATTCTGAACAAAGCAAGACTGAAATACTACTTATTGAAGCACAACTACTTAGTGTTAAAGAAGAAAATGACGAACAAAGAGCTACAGTATACTTTGATGTGCTCATGCGTGAAAGTTCAAGCCCAGATACCATGCAAGTGCGCGAAGTTTGGCATTTTGTACGTGCCATTAGTGGTGGAAGCTGGAAACTTGATGGAATTCAACAAGTAGAAGCTTAGTTTTCATCAATCATAAACTTGAATTTTTAGAATGCTTTTTAAGATTTAGCTTATAAATTTTGCATTATTTCTTTTTAGCAAAGGGCTAATACTTTTTTGTTTCAAATAAGTATTAGCCCTTTAAAAATATGTATCCTGTTATGGGGTTACAACTACTTAGCAACTAACATTTCATTATATTGTACTATTTTAAAACTGATTAAAAGGTAAGTAATATGGATCAAAACATGCAGGCTTATTATGACTATACTGTATCACCTCTAGGAAGAGTGTTTTACAATACAGTATGGAGACAGCTTGAACATATTAAAGATAAAAAAATATTAGACTTTGGTAGTGGTTTTGGTTTTACATCCACTTTTTTAGCAAAGCATAATGATGTCACTGCTATAGAACTAGATCAAACAATGCTTGATGCTGTCAAAAAACCTGAAGCTTTTAAGCAAATTCATGGTGATTTAAGCATAGTTAAAGCCATGCCAAAAGCAAGTTTTGACTTAATAATTTGCCACTTAGTCTTTGAATTTGTAGAGAATCCACAAGAAATTTTACAAGAGCTTATGCGCGTATTAAAACATGATGGTTTGCTCTCCATAGTACGCCACAATAGAGCTGGGCGCATTATTCAAGCTGTAGTTCAAGATTGTGATTTAGCCGAGGCCCATAAATTACTTGATGGAGCATATGCCTACTCCAGTGCTTTTGGGAACATTAAGTATTATGAAGATAAAGACTTGTTAAATTGGTCGCAGCAAAACCTTACTGTGGAGTCTTTTTATGGGGTACGCGCTTTGGCTAGCTTACATAGTTCTGCCATGCAAAGCCAAGAAAACTGGAGTGAAAACATGCTGGCCCTTGAGTGGGAATTGCTTAAAAATCCACATTTTATAGATATTGCATATTTTAAGCATTTATTTTTAAGGAAAGTTTCCATTTAATAAATGATACAAGGGTGCAAGATTAATTCTTACACCCTTGTTCTTAGTTTAATCAAAACTTATATCACTATTCTAATTCATTATGCCAACTTCATATTTTTAAAGTCTTGCATTTGTTGGGTAATGGCACGCTCAACTGGCAAGCGTTCGCAGCTAGATGCACCATAGAAACCATGAATGCCAGGCATTTGCTTTAATGCTTCAGCCACATTGGCTGGTTCATCAAATGGTCCACCGTGGCATAGAATAATGATGTCCTTACGTACAGAACGTCCAGCTTCTGCTAAAGCCATAACCTTATCAATGGCTTCAGCTAGGCCAAGCGCCTTACCTGCACCAATGGAACCACCTGTAGTTAGGCCCATATGTGGTACTAAAATATCAGCACCAGCCTTAGCCATGGCAATGGCTTCATCTTCATTAAATACATATGGTGTTGTTAGCAAATCAAGTCTATTGGCTTCGGCAACTAGCTCAACTTCTTTATCATAGCCAAGGCCTGTTGCCTCGCAATTTTCGCGCATGGTTCCATCAAAAAGACCAATGGTTGGAAAGTTTTGTATGCCAGAAAAACCTATGGCCTTAACATCTTTTAAGAACAATGGAATAGAGCGAAAAGGATCTGTGCCATTTACACCAGCCAAAACTGGAGTATGCTGCACTACAGGCAAAATTTCTCTTGCCATATCCATAACAATTTGGTTGGCATCGCCATACGCAAAAAGACCTGTAATAGCAACACGGCCAGCCATGCGATAACGGCCAGAATTATAAATGATAATTAAGTCACTGCCACCTTTCTCTTCAAACTTTGCCGAAATGCCAGTACCAGCACCACTACCAATAATTGGTATTTTAGCTGCCACTTGTTTATTTAATTTTTCTAAAATTTTTCCTCTAGGGATGGCCATACTATTCTCCTTTCATCAAATAATTCACAGGTAAAAAGGTAATATAAAGCTTGTCTTAGTGTATTCCTAATAGCTTAGTTCGCGTGTCATCATCTTGCTTAAAAGCCTCAGCCTCACCAGCATAAACAGTCTCACCACTAACCAAAATAGTAACCCACTCAGCCAAAGCATCAGCAACACGTATATTTTGTTCAACTAACAATATATGCATGCCGCTTTTCGCCAAATCCTTACAAACATCAATAATACGCTCCACTGCCACTGGCGACAAACCTTCGGTGGGCTCATCTAAAAGTAACAAGCGTGGATTAAGTACAAGTGCCCTACCAATGGCAAGCATTTGTTGCTCACCACCAGATAGCAATGTGCCAGAAATATTTTTCCGCCTCGCCACTTCCGGAAACATGTCGTACACGCGCTCAATAGTCCAAGCATTAGGTATGTTTTTTTCGCGCAAAGTTAGGCTTAAGTGTTCATGGACAGATAATGATGGAAAAAGTCTTCGCCCTTGTGGTACATAGCCAATGCCAAGCTTAGCAATGTCATGAGGTTTTTTTCCAGAAATTTCTTGATTATCGTATAAAATACTGCCCTTTGATGGAGGCGTTAAGCCCATAATAGCACGCATAAGGGTTGTTTTGCCCATACCGTTACGCCCAAGCACAGCTGTACAATTATGTTTCATTTCCAGCTGGCAATTATGTAAAACATGACTTGTGCCGTAAAATACATCTAAATCTTTTACTTGGAGCATAGTTTATCCTGTAAATATTTACTCATAAAGTGTGCCTAAATACACTTGCTGAACCCGTTCGTTATTTCTAATTTCATCAGGCGTACCCTCGGCGCAAACAGCACCTTGATGTAGGACAGTGATTTTATCAGAAAAATCCAATACAACATCCATATCATGCTCAATGAGTAACACAGTAATATCACTTGAAAGTTCGGCCAATAAACGTCGTACAATTACTCGCTCACTTGGCGAAAGCCCTGCTGCTGGTTCATCTAGTAAGATTAATTTAGGGCGCATAGCTAAGGTCATACCAAGCTCAAGTTGACGCTGTTGACCATGTGATAAGTCACGCACTGATACAGCTAGCACATCACTTAAACCCACATCTTCAGCAATTTTTTCTGCCCACTCTCTTTTTTCTACTGTTTTCCACCATGCTGTAAGCATACCTGAAAACATTGACTCTCCACCAGATGCCGCCAAAACAATATTTTCTTGTACGCTTAATTCCCAAAAAAGACGCGAAATTTGATATGACCTACCCATACCAAGTAAGGCGCGCTCACGTACTGAGGTTTTTGTTATATCCTTACCCAAAAAATGTACAGATCCAGAACTTATATCATATTTTCCGGTAATACAATTAAAGAGACTTGTTTTACCTGCTCCATTGGGCCCAACTAAGGAGCGTCTTTCTCCAACAGGAACAGATAAATACGCACCATTAACGGCGTAAACCCCACCAAAATTCTTATACACATTATCCACAAATAATGCTGGTGGGGCAGCATGCTCCTTAGCAACGTGATTAGCACAGTTACAATGTTCTTGGCTCATGTGTTGGTCCTTTTGACATCAACTTAATTTAAACAAAATAGTTTACTTTCGGGAGGGGCTACGCGCCTTACTGCCAAGCAAGCTCAGCTTGCTTAGGCGTCACAAACCCCACAAAGTGGGTTTGTTATTAACCTATAAGGGGCTCTACGCCCCTCCCTTATTTTTAATTGCAAAGCTATTTCATGGGCATATAGTTATATGGCTTTACATCTTCTAGCATGGCCTTAGGCATTTTCTCCCTTGTATCTGGAGGATAATTACGATCATCCTTTGGTTGGGCCATATATAGTTTTGGATCATAAGGACCAAATTGATTTACACCTTCAACTTTCAAGAAAGCTGCATTCCACATGCCACCAGCTGGATTATTTTGTACTTCACGAATGTATATATTGTGAACAGCGTTAGCGTATTCATCAAGACTTACAGGTCCGCGTGGAGCTTCTGGCATATTGGTCATGCGCATTTGTTTAATAAATGCTGCACGATCACTAACATCACCATTCATGGCAGCAGCAGCCTTTAAGATAAACTTAATGGACATATATGCTTGCTCTGCAGCAGCAGCAGGATTACGCTTCCAGCGTTTTTGATAAGCCTCACGAAAAGCTACAGCTTCTGGAGTGGAAAGGTTATCAGCATTTTGCATGCCAGAATAACAACCTTTATTAGCTATTACTGTGGGCATGGAAGGTAATTCACTTTGCTCAAAGGTATTGGATTGACCTATTAAAGGCACTCTATCAAGCATGCCAAATTCTACATATTGCTTTACGAAGGAAACAGCGTCAGAGCCTGCGCCATTATATAAAACAGCGTCATAACCTTCGGTAGGAATTTGTGCAATGATGGATGAAAAATCATCTGTTCCGGTAGGATGCCAAACCGTTTTTACTTCTTCACCGCCGCCACGATAAAATCCACGTTTAAATCCACCCGCTTGGTTATAAGGATAGGAGTAATCTTCACCAATCATATAGATTTTTTTCATACCCTTATGCTTAGCAAGCCAGTAACCAAAAGGATCCATGGGCTGGGCACCAGTCCAAGTAGGACGAATGCTGTTCGGTATGGCATTACGCATGGTAATATCTTCTGGAGCAGAATAAATATACACTACAGGCACACCAGTTTTTGAAGCCCAATCATGCACCGATAAACCAGTTGAGCCAGAAACAAGACCTGTAATTACATGCACATCATCTTGCTCGTGTAATTTCTTAGCCTTGGTTACAGACATTTCATTATCAAGTCTATTATCTTCAACAATGAATTTAACTGGTACATCACCAACCTTGTAATTGGCTTCCTCTAAAGCCAAGGTTGCACCTTCGGTCATCATTTTACCAAAACCTGCAAAGGTACCAGTGGTTGGCCCAATAAAACCAATGCGAATTTCGTTGGCTGCTGCCCATGCTGTAGAAGTTACTAGCACAAGCATGGCGGTAAGCATAATTTTTTTCAACACTTTTTCCTCCAGTCACCATGGACATGGTGTTAAATCAGTTACAGAATTTACTTATCCTCTATCCGCTTGCGACGTGAAGGGAAGAAATCTAAAACCTTAAATAGCCCCTTATCAGCCGCAAAAAGTACAATAACTAAGAATATAACCCCGATAACAGTATTATAACGTGGAGTCATTTGGCTTATGACTACATCTAAAATCACCACACAAGCCGTGCCAAAAAGCGGACCCCAAAAATAATTACTACCACCTAATATAACAATTAAAAGCACCCAAATAGTGCGCTCAAGACTTAAAACAGAAGGTGTAGCCACACCGGTGAAATAAACATTAAAAATACCACCAAGACCTGCTATGATTGCAGCAATCAAAAAAGCGGTTAACCTTAAAGTAAATACAGAATAACCTAGAGCTGCCATGCGCTCGGCACTTTCTTTTACTCCACGTAGGGCTAAGCCAAAGGGCGAATCAACCATAAAGCGCAATAAAGCAATGCAAAGAATAAAAAAGCCCAATAATACGTAATAAAACACTTGTGGATCTGCTAAAATCTCTGGGGCGCGAATGCCTTGAATTCCATTAAAACCACCAAATACAGAGATCCATTGATGCGCCAAAGCCCAACAAAGCTGACTTCCTGCAAGTGTAATCATAAGAAATGAAATATCAAATGTACGCAAAGCCACAAGACCAAAAACCAAGGCAGAGGCAAGGGCTACGATAAGACCCATAATAGGAGGCCATGGGAAAGCCCAACCCATATTTACTCCAAAAATTCCTACCATATAGCCAGCAAGGCCAAAAAATGCTGTCTGCAATAATGAAATCATACCCACATTGCGCACCAAGAAACCAAGGCTAAAGGCTAGTAAGGCATAATACAAAATGCGCACTAAGGTGGTAAGACCGTAGGCTGGCAGTAAAAGAGGAGCAAGGACTAAAAAAATAATGCCAATAAGTATGCATTTTCTTTCCATATTCATTACGAGCCCCTTTTCCCAAAAAGCCCTTCAGGCTTAAATGCTAAAATTAAGACCATGGGAGCAAATACAAAAAAGTATGAAAATTCAGGCATAAATGCACGCCCATACGAAAGAATAAGTCCAATTAGTAAAGCACCAAAAGCAGTACCCTTAATGCTACCCTTGCCGCCAATAATAATTACCACTAGGGAAAGTGTTAAAATATTGGTATCGACTCCAGGAGCCAAGGAAAGGAAAGACCCACCAAGTACACCGGCCATGCCTGCAAGAGCTGCAGCAAGGATAAATACGTAGAAGAAAATCTTTTGCACATCTATACCAAGGGCTGCCACAGTTTCACGATCATCCACTCCGGCGCGCACCGCCGCACCAATACGCGTTTTATGCAAAAGAAGATAAAGCAATATCCCGATAACAATACTTAGCAAAATCAAAAAATAACGAAAACCTGGATAAATAAATCCAAACAATTCTATACGAGGGTTTAAATAAGACGGCACATTTAAGGTTAAAGCAAATCCACCCCAAGTGGCTAGGCTTAGGTCTGCAATAATTGCTGAAAGAGAAATGGTGAGCAGCGTCTCGGTTAAGGCATTGCCGCGCACACGCTCAAGTAAAAATCGCTCAAAAAGTATACCCACACCCACTATACCAAGGGTTCCAGCAAGTAATGCACTGAGCCAAGATTGGGTTAAAGTATAAACTGAATATCCAATATATCCACCCAGTAAATAAAATGCCCCATGTGACATATTCACAATATTCATCAAACCAAAGGCCAAGGTGAGCCCACTACCTAAAATGAACAAAAGCGCCGCATGAGAGATGCCATTTAAGGTTAAAATAAAATATTGCATGCCTACCCTACACTGTAAAATGTTATGACAAATTTATTTAGATAGTGTCTACACAAGTGCCTTTTTGCGTATCTCTGTGTCAGATTTCGCAGGCCTTTTCGGTCGAGTACCATAAGAGTACACTCCACTCAAGGTCCACTTATCTTCCTTGATATATACAAAAATTCATCTTGTGTAGACACTATCTAGTACTTAAGAACTCTAGTAGTTTATCGGCCATGGCCACGGCAAAAGCCTCATCATTAATATGCATATCAAGCTCTATAAGCTCTACCTTGCTAGTATCAAGATTAGTACGAATGCCCTCGTAAAGAGCTTGTCTTGCTTCTGGTAAATCAAAGGGTTGGCCCTCTGCATCAATCATGGAAACACCACGCAATGGCAAAAATACCGCACCCTTTGCACTACACATATTGGCCTTTTGGGCTATTATTTTACCAAGGGCAGCATTTTCTTCCACAGTGGTTCGCATAAGGGTTATGGTGGCGTTATGTTTATAAAATGTCCTATCCTTAAACTTTTCTGGCACTGAACTCATGGGTCCAAAATTAACCATATCCAATGCACCAACGCTTAGCACAAAGGGAATACCTGCCTTAGGTGCGGCCTCAAGACGATTTGGGCCAGCACTTAAAGTTCCACCCACCAACTCATCGCACCATTCTGTGGTTGTAATATCAAGCACACCCTTAATAAAGCCAGATTCAATCAAGCTCTCCATGGTCATGCCACCAATACCTGTGGCATGAAATACAAGTGGATCATATCCTTTTGATTCCAAAACCTCTGCGGCCTTAGTAGCACAAGGAGTTGTCACCCCAAACATGGTCACCCCTAGTAGTGGCTTTTTATCATCAAGTGCTATTTTGGGTGCATTGGCCATGCCGGTAATGGCATAGGCTGCATTGCTAATTATTTGCTTTGAAAAAGAATTAATGCCGGAAATATCCACAACAGAGTACATAAAGCATATGTCCTTACCCTGCCCATATGACTTTACACTAATGTCAACAACAGAAGTAACAATAACCTTGGGCATGCCAGTTGGTAGCATGCGCATGATGGCACAGGCAATATTAGTGCCGGCAGAACCACCCATACCAATAATGCCCACCACATCATTTTCAATGTTTTTTGCAAGAGCAGCAAGACCATCACACATAGCCTCTACAGCTCCACCTCTATCTCCCTTATCCATAAGAGATTGTAAATCATGTCCGGCTGCTGCAGCTACTGCGTCATTATCAATGTCAGCTTTAATGAAGTCTTGCTTAAAAACTCCACCATTTATGCATAGTGTTTCAAAACCTTGACTCTCAATGGAACTTTTTAAAAATGCAAACTCTCGTCCCTTAGTATCAAAAGTTCCAACAATAGCAATTTTACGCATAAGCACTTCCCATCATTAAAATTATTTAATTTTACAATTTGTAATCATAAGTAATAATTCAAAATCTATAAATACCATACAGTATACAATTTGATGATACTGCCGCAAAAATAATTTTGCAATACATTTATGCTAATTTTTTTCATTTATAGAGACAATTTTTGCAAAATTTTATACTTTCTATAGAAACACAAATAAAAAAATCAAATTGGAATTAATATTAGTTTAAGTTCTATACTGATTAGACCAAATCATTATATGTGAAATTTTCTTGCTATGCATAATCCTTTACATTTTTGCAAAATCTTTTAGAATGTTAATATATAAATAATCTCTAACTCCCACTTATATGGAACTCTTATGAATGCAAACATCGAATATAAAACATTTATCTGGTTGCTTATCTTTGTGAGCTTGGCCTTTTTGGTGCTAATGTTTCCTTTTTTAGGCATTATTTTTTGGTCTGTAGCCATCACCATTATATTTGCAAAGGCTCAAGATTTTTTTGTTAAAGTCACAAAAAGCCCTAATCTTGCAGCACTATTAACCTTGTGCATTACTATTTTTATTGTCGTTATACCCTTTCTCTTCATTGCCAGTGCATTTTTAGAGCAAGGACTTGCGCTATATCAAGGTTTAAATAGTGGTGATATTGATATAAATGCCTACTTTGAAAAGATAAAAAACTCTTTCCCCATTGTACAAGAATACATGACCAAGTTTGATTTTGACCCAGCCTCGCTACAGGAAAAAATTACTGAAATTGTTATTTTCTTAAGTAAATACATAGGGCAACGTGCTGTGGCAATTGGAGCAGAAACTATTAATATTATAGCACAAATTGGCCTTTTACTTTATATTACATTTTTTACCTTACGCGATAAAGAATACATCATTCAAATTTTACACAAAGCTTTGCCCCTTGGAGATAGACGCGAAGCCATACTATTTCAAAAAATAGCCGAAGTTACCAAGGCCACCATTAATGGCAGTTTGGTGGTAGCCATTGTACAAGGCACACTTGGCGGTTTGATTTTTTGGTTTTTAGATGTTCAAGCCCCTATTCTTTGGGGTGGGGTTATGACCTTACTTTCTCTAGTACCCATGATTGGTGCAGGTTTAGTTTGGGCTCCTGTAGCCATATACTTTTTTGCCACTAGTGACATAAAATCCGCTATAATATTAACTGTTTTTGGTGTAGGAGTCATTGGTCTTGTTGATAATGTACTAAGACCATTACTGGTAGGACGCGATACACGCCTACCTGATTATTTAGTATTATTATCAACGCTTGGGGGTTTTGGATTACTGGGCATGAATGGCTTTATTATTGGTCCTCTTTTAGCTGTGCTATTTATTACTTGCTGGGATATTTTTATTCGTGAGTATAACATTGAAGAAGACAGAAATCATAGCTTAGAAGAGTCTGAAAATACAGTGGTTTTAATTAAAAATGAAACCAATGTACAAATTAATATCCCTGAAAGCGAAGGTTAAATTATAAAAAACAAAAATTGATGTTGACAATCATTATCAATTTAACTATGCTATAACTACACAACCCATTAAGACTGGAGATTGGTTATGGCAAAAAAATATAAGCAGAATAAAAAAAACAATATGATTGTTAATATTAACAACAATTTATCCAATAGCAACAGTCAGTGTGACAACTGTAATGCGAACTGCCCTTGTGCTAAGTGCCCCAAACGTGTCCTTATTGTAGGTGGTATTGAGCGCATGGAACCCCTATACCGTCAGCTTATTGAAGATCATGGTCATATTTTTGAATATCACGCTGGGCATTTACGTAAAGGTGGCAATAAACTAGAAAACTGTGTTCAGCGGGCAGATATGATTTTATGCCCTGTCAATTGCAATAGCCATTCTGCATGCTTGCAAGTTAAGCAATTGTGCAAAAAGCATAATAAAAACTTACAAATCATGAAAAACTTTAGCCTAAGTGCCATAGGGCGTACCATAGGCGATCATGCTGTGCAATAAGATTTATGGTTCAAGACTTACCATAAATGCCTTAAAAACCTTGTCTATACGCACAGTACCAGGTGCGGCGTTGCGCATAGGTTTTACGTGGCGCACTTCGGCTGAGATTATTTGAGCATTGGGGCTATCTTGTTGCCAGCTTTTTGCAGCTGCAAGCCTTGCGGCTTCATGCAATGTAGTATCGGGAACGTCTTGCCCACTGAAGTGACGTCTTATGATACAATGCGCACCAGGTCCTCCATCCACATGCATCCATAAGTCATGACCCGAGGCCATGCGCAAAGCCGCCCAATTCCCTTTAGCATCCTTACCGCGCAATATAATAAATCCGTCTGAACTAGGGAATGCCTCTACTCCCTTTGGAAGGTTAATTTGTCGATTATTCTTAGGAGTAGTTTTATGATTTAGCTCCACTCCACCAGCAAGTACATCATCCACAGCACCTTTTAAATCCTCAAGTTGTTCTTGTAATTTCTTGCGGCGCTCTTCAAGGTGCTGTAAACCACGCCGCCCACGCCCAGCTTTATGAAATAACATTTGCATATTATCACTCAGGCTATATCTTTGATCAAGTTTAATAACTCCATAATCAGGACTATCAATACTTGCAAATTTAGCTTGAGCATCATAACGCCATATGCTGTCTTGTATTGCTAAACCTTGCTTTTGCAACGCCACAAGCTCATTTAAGCGTATTTCTTCATCTTGAAGCTTAAGTAATAAACGCTCTAAACGTGTTACTTCACGTTTATGCGGTGCTGCTACAGCTTGGCGAATATTTTTTGCAGCCAGCCCAAGCACTAAGGCATCGCCAAAAAGACTTGTTGCCAAGACCACATCTTCAAAAATTTTTTCTTCTCGACCATTTTTTAGTTCATGTGGTAAAGGCCAAGCAAGCAGTTCTGCTTTTTCATCTTGTCCATAGACAAAAATATCACCCCCACCCGCTTCAAGATCATTTAATAAACTTAATTGCTCAAGTTCATCCAAGCACGGTAGCACTCGACGTAAGCTTGGGGTAAGCATGGGCCAAGTACGCCAATCGGCGTCGGCTCCAATACTCATGCTCGGCCACTCAAGGTTTTCATCTTCTTGTGGTAAGGTGGGGCACTTACCAAGCACCAAGCTAGGTCCAGTACGTAAATCAAGCACCAGCCAGGTTTCAATATGCTCCGAGGCTACATCGTTAGCGTTAGAGCTAAACAATAGTAACAGCTTACGATTAAGCCAATCCACAGAACAAAAGGCCACACGCTTAGAGGCACAATGCTTGCGCATGCGCATGATGGGTGCTGAGGGGGAAGTGGCTACAGTAGGTCGCTCTTTAGCAAAATAAATAAATGGCGCAGAACGCGAAGCCTTAAGAACTAAATGCTTTTTTGACTTTTGAGCATAAAAAGTAAATACATATATATTATCATCTGGAGACTGTATTTTTTCTAATCGTGCCCCTAGTAGTATAGGGACTATAGCCTGACCAAGCCGTCTAAATACGTGTGCATCCATAAAAAATTAGGGTTTCCTAAACCATACACCAGAATAATCACAAGGAGTTAGCTGTAAATCTAAACCACGCTCTTGCATAAATTCATGCACGGCCTTGCGGCAACCATCCCAATGTCCATAGTCATCAATTTGCACATAGGCACCAGGAACTAGATTATCATAAAGGTTTAATAAAATATCTCTTGTAGATGAGTACCAATCACCATCCATATGCAAGAGAGCAATTTTGCCCATCTGCTCTCTCCATACCGGCAAGGTATCACAAAAATACCCTTTTACAATAACAAGCCTATCCTCAGCACCAAGCTTGCTGCAAATGTCTTGCACTGATGAGGTTGGTGCAGCACATGTACCAGTCCCCCAATTACTTTGCTCTGCTTGTACACCTTGATGCACATCGTTTTCATCTGAAGGAGGCATGCCACTATAACTATCGCAAGCAAAAATTTTGCGTCCAGTCGTATCATAATTTTTAAGCACCCATGCCAATAAGCCACTGCTACCACCGCCTGCTACACCGCATTCCACAAAACTGCCTCCAAGGTTATTAGTGCAAACATTCTTGGCATTGGTAAATAATGACTGTAGTCGCTCAGGTCCTACCATGGTATACGGTTGGATTTTGGGGTATATAGCTTGAAATTCATCATCTATAAATGTTTGATTTGGTTTGGCTATATGCTTTTGTATTTCTTGCAAGAGGTTTTGTGCATCATGATTTTCAGGAAA
>CAYJLD010000034.1:0-25542 GCA_964371195.1 uncultured Desulfovibrionaceae bacterium
CAAAATTTGTTGAAAAAAATATTCGTGGTGAAATTTTTAGCGAAAATATTTTAGACACAAAGCTTATTGGAGACCCTTTACGATTAAAGCAAGTATTTATTAATCTTATAGGTAATGCCATTAAATTTACAGAAAATGGTGGGGTGAATGTGTCCATAGACAATGTCACTTGTGATAGCTCCCATAAAATATGTTATCATTTTTCTGTAGAGGACACAGGTATTGGGCTTTCTGAAAAACAATGCTCGCGCCTTTTTAAAGCTTTTACTCAAGCAGATACTTCTACCACAAGAAAATATGGTGGTACTGGGCTTGGTCTTGCGATTTCTAAGCGCATTGTAGAAATGATGCAAGGCTCTATTGGAGTAGAGAGTGAAGTAGGCAAAGGTTCACGCTTTTTCTTTAGTGCCGTCTTTGAACTGGATTTAGAGGCTCAAAGCTTTAGTAAAGAAAATGTTCAAATTGACAGTGTTAAGTCTTCTGATCGCTTCAGTAAGGCTGGAAATGTTTTGCTTGTAGAAGATAATGAAATCAATCAACTTATTGCCGTAGAGCTTATCCGCTCTCAGGGGCACACCGTAGATGTGGCGCACAATGGGCAAGAGGCCGTACAAATGGTAAATAGCGGCAAGTATGATATGGTTTTTATGGATATACAAATGCCTGTTATGGATGGGCTTACTGCCGCACGTAAAATTCGTGAAAATGAAAAATTTGCAAAACTCCCCATTATTGCCATGTCTGCTCATGCCATGACGGGTGATAAGGAAATTAGCTTAAGCCATGGTATGAATGACCATTTATCTAAGCCCATAAATCCTGATTTATTATATAAAACTATAGAACTATGGTTAAACAACGGCCCCAAGACCACATTAAATGGAAAAGATTAAATAAGTTAGGCAACACTGAAAAACATGACAACTATTTGAAAGAAAAAGTTTTATAATTCAAATGAGTTAAGAAAATTACCAGAAATTCGCATTCCATGCTCTTATTTCTGGTAATTTTTTTATTACTATTTTCCAATAAAATTATACTATTTTAGAATGTTATTATATTTTTTAGCGTCGACTACTTAATGGGCACAAAATGTGCCCATTAAGCAAATAGAGACCCTTACAGCAATCATATGCAAAACAATATACGCTTATTGTACGCCATACGAAATGCTGGTTATAGAAAAATTTCGCTAGCTACTGCTTTAAAACCTCTTTTTACTATTATAAAATTGACGTAACTTTTATTTTATATTCATTTTTTATAAATTTACCCATAGTAAGCCATGCTGTAAAATAATTAATCAAATTACTATATTTTTAAAAAGCAATTATTTATATTTTGAAAGCATTTGCTGAACTAAAGCGTCCTCATCAGGAAATTCACCGCTGGCATGCTTTGAAAAGGCAAGGTCATCATCAACCTGCACATCAAAAACCCCGCCGCTGCCGCTAACAAGTTTTACTTCATGCCCAAGGGTAGCTTTAATTTTTGCAGCCAAACTGACTGCTCTTGGCTCATAGTTTCACATGCCACAATAAGTAATGCTAATGTTCATATTCACTCCTTTTATTTAGAATTTTTCATTACTAGCTCTAAGGTTTTAAAAATTGTATTCTGAGTAAATTGGTTTACAAATTCAGGTAAAATATAATTTTTCCCCATATTTTTTAATATGTCTTTATAAGCCTTATTATAATATTTTTCTTCCTTAAGTTGCACAGAGTTATATTCAGCTTTGAAATTACGCAAGTTTTTATCTAAAAAGTCATTTAAAAACTTTTCTTCCTCAATGGTTTGCATAGGAAGGTTAAAAAAAGCTGACATCTTTTCTAGGTAAACACTTGTATCACTCAAAAAACAATCATAATCAACAAATAAGACCTTACTATTCACAAGGGCCTTAAATGCATATGCATTATAGCTATACCACAATAAAAGTCCTTGTTCTAGAGGTATTTTTCTACGCTCAAATAATGATTTTGCCACATTAAGCGGACTGCGCACTGCAAAAACATAATGTACTTGGGTGGGAATTGAAGCAAATACTTTGAGCCAAAAAGGTAATAATTTTGTCATTCTAGGTTCTTTTAAGGCAAAGATCGGCATTGAAGCTAGGCGCAATTGCAATAAGTCAGTGGCCCTTTCCATATAACCATGCTGGCATAACAAATCCACATCTTGATTAATAATGGGCAAGGGCGAATCCCACCCCTTAGCCAGTAAATTTAGCATCTCTTCATTTAGAAAGAAAAAATCCTGATCCTCCCAATGCCCTTTGACGTTACCAAAGGTAGATGATAGTAAATTCTCACCATGCATAGCCCCAAAAACTTTTAATGAACGCGAAATAAGGCTTGTGCCGCTTCGATGCATGCCTAAAACAAGGATTAGTTTTTTTGTGGGGTATATATCTTTTGCCATGATAACCTGCTAAAAGTTTGCAGTATATAAATTTTTTTAATATTAAGGCCAAGTTCACTATGCGAAATGCTTTTTTTTATGTCAAGCAAGGAGTTATGAAATGATTTTAATTGTAGGTGGAGCTGGATATATAGGTTCACATACCACAAAACACCTTTTACAAAATGGTTATGCCTGCGTAGTTGCAGATAATTTAATTTATGGACATGAACAAGCAGTGGATGACAAGGCCATTTTTATTAAGGCTGATTTGATGGATAAAGCCTCATTAAAAGAAATTTTTGCCAAGCATAACATTGAGGCTGTCATACATTTTGCGGCATTTGCCTATGTAGGGGAAAGCGTTGAGCAGCCTCAAAAATATTATCAAAACAACGTAGTTGGTACCATCAACCTCTTAGACATTATGCTAGAGTTTGGGGTAAAGAAAATTGTTTTCTCAAGCACATGCGCAACCTATGGTAATCCGCAATACCTACCTCTAGATGAAAAGCATCCCCAAATGCCCATAAATCCTTATGGCAAAACTAAACTAATGATTGAACAAGTTTTTGCTGACTATCATCTTGCATATGGTCTAAAATACATTGCTTTACGTTATTTTAATGCAGCCGGTTGTAGTCATGATGGATGCATTGGAGAGAGCCATTACCCAGAAACACACCTCATACCCTTGGTCTTAAAAGCCATTAAGGGTGAGCGTGAAAATATCCATGTATTTGGCACCGATTATGATACCAAGGATGGCACATGTATCAGAGACTATATACATGTAGAAGATTTAGCTAACGCACACCGTTTAGCACTTGAAAAACTAGATGAATATAGTGGTTACCTTAACCTAGGCACTGGTATTGGTATCAGTGTAAAAGAAATCATTGCTGCAGCAGAAAAAGTTACTCACAAAACATGCCCCGTGATTATTGCTAATCGTCGTGCTGGTGACCCTGCTAAGCTTTATGCAGACAATAAAAAAGCTATTGAAATTTTAGGATGGGAACCTAAATATATTAATATTGACGAAATATTAAAAACTGCATGGCAATGGGAGATTAATAAAACTTATTAAAATTTATCTATTAACACACAAAAAAATTTAACCAGAGTATATTTTTAATATATACTCTGGTTTTTTAATAAATATAATTTAAAAACTCAATTAATTTTCCACAAATTTAATGTAGATATTATCACAAAATAAATAATATTATGTGTCATAGTTCATATAATACATTTATCATATAATAAACTTGCTACATTGACTCATCATATAAAGAATTATATATAATTGCAGTATAAGTTTAATTGATTATATCATTATTGTAGTATTATTTATAATTAAAGGATGTAGCCATGAGTAGTTTATTTGACCCTAATCTCAATCAAGAAGCTTCAAGCATGGGCTTAATTTCTAATATTGATGGTACAGTATCACGTCGTATCATAACACATAGCATGGCTGCCCTTGATCGCCTTAGCCATAGTGAAGAACAATCGTCAAACCATAATATTGATGGTTGTGGTTTATTGGTTCCCATACCACGTGAATTTTTTTATAAGCAATGGCCACTTCTTGCACATAAACCACTACAATCTTGGGCTGTTGGTCAATTATTTTTACCTCGTAACTCTCAACTACGTACGCATGTGTTAAATATTATAAGGCAAAATCTTGACCTTTGTGATTTGCATTTATTAGATGGGCGTGAAGTGCCTATCTCATCGCATATATTACATAAAAATGCTCGATTGGCTCTACCCTTTATGGCTCAAATCTTAGTCTGCCCTAAGGAAAATACACATCTTCACTATAGTGGTGATGTCTTTGAAAGACGCCTTTTTTTAGCAAGAAGAATAATTGAAAAAAATGTAAATAATTTTTTACAAACCCACGGACATGACACACGCCAATTTCATGTGGTGAGTTTTTCTGCGCATACAATAGTTTACAAAGCTATAATTTCTGGTTCACATCTTTCTGATTTTTATAAAGACTTACAACATGATGCTTTTACAGCCTCCTATGCAATTTTCCATAAGCGTTTTAGTAATAATCGTGTACCCTCATGGCGCTCAGTGCAACCTATGCGCCTTTTAGCTCATAGTGGCGAAATTCATTCATTAAATGGTATTCTTCACTATATTGAAGCATGCCTTCCTGTTTTAAAATCATCGTTATTTGGTCAAGATCTAAAAAAATTATTACCCATCATTTACAATAGACACTCACCTGCCGCAGCCCTTGATAATTTATGCGAATTTTTGCATAGATGTGGGCGCAACATGCAGCAAGTTTTGATGATGCTCTTTCCTGAGCATATTACGCACGACTCCCCCTTTTCCATAGAGCAAAGTGCTTTTTATAAATTTCATGCAGCCTTGCTACCACCTTTAAGTGGTTCATCTTGTGTCATCTTTTCTGACGGAGCACGTTTTGCTGGTGCAATACAAGACATTAAAAGTAAACAATCATGCAGATATAGTATAAGTACAGACGGGCTTTTTATCCTTGGCACAGAGCAAGGCTTGCTAGATATTCCTACAAAAAAAATACAATATAAAAATCGATTACGCCCAGGAGAAATAATTGTATTAGATACTTTGGGGCATAGAATATTATTTGATAAAGAAATTAAAGGAAATATTATTCATGAACAAAAGTACAGTCACATCGTATCTAACTATTTAACATACATTGATGATAACAAAGAACAAATGGCTCATAAAGACTATACGGATTATACGGCTTCATTTAAAAAATGGGATAATACATCAAACAATACCTCTGCCATGCCAATATTTAATGAGGCTACATCATTTTTTGATTATTTTCACATAATTAATCCACCACTTACCACCAATTCTACCAACATTAAACTTGAAAGTTTTGTTGGAAAAGCTCAAAATTTTCTTGAACCACATCCGGAGCTTTGTAAGACATTATATCTAAATCAACCATTTATTAATACGAAACAACTTACTGCCTTATTAAAAAGCGAGCACGCCCACATATGCTTACATGCAATTCACACAAAGTTTGACCTTGGCATAAAATCTGGTTTGGCACTAAGCAATGCATTAGAAGATATCAATTATCAAGCAGAGTTAGCTCTAAAAAATGGAGCTACAATATTACTTTTAAGTTATAAAGATTATAAAAATAATGACATAAAAAATACATCATATACGCTCATTCCATCACTTTTGGCCATAGCATCCCTGCATAAACATTTATTAAAAAAACATTTACGTTATCTATGCGGAATTATAGTTGAACCCCATGATGCGCACAAAGCTATTCATATGGCTTTATTACTAAATTGTGGAGCTAATGCCATTTGCTTAGAGCCAATATCTCAATCAAATAATGATGCAAGTCACCATAAATACTTACAAAGCATGCAGCACGAACTAAGTAACATACTAAAAATAATTGGTATACATTCAATGCTATCTCTTCAAGATGGACAACATTTTGAAGCCGTAGGTATATGTTCACAAGTAATTAATAAATATTTTAATGGCATAGTATCCAGAATGGATGGCATAAACCTAGAACAAATTGCCCATGAGGCTAAAAATACATCTCATAAAAACCAAGATAGGATTAAAGCAAAGCAAGAAAATTATAACATAGAGTTAATGAACCTACTGCAATTAGCCCTTACAAGGAATAGTGTACGTGTTTTTCGTTCCTACCTAAAGCATTGTCACAACAACATCAAACCTCATTCTTTGCGTTGCCTGTTAAAGCCAAAAGAATATAAATATATACCCCATATGTCAGAAGCAATAGAGCCCAGCACTGATATAGTAAAACGCTTTGCCATGCCCTTTGTGCCCAATTTATCAAAAAAAGCTAGGCAATGCCTTGCGCATGGCTATTATCATGCTGGATGCATTTCAAAAAAAATCAATACAGATGTAGATTTTTCACAAAATTATGAATTGCATTTAAAAAATCTTCATCTAGATCGCATAGTAAATTGTGAAGAAATACAAATATCCTTAGGTAAGCACATCACTACTACATATGACTTCTTTACTTTAAATCATCATGACCTTGCATCGCTAAATAATATACGACAGTTAATTTATGATTTACGAAAAGCTCACCCCCAAGCACGTATTACCATAAAAATTCCTGCACATCTGGGCATTGGTAATTTAGGTGTGGGCCTAGTTAAAGCCGGTGCACATTGCCTGCTTATATATGGCTGTGCTGACATTCCCATATCTTCTCCACTATTTCCTATGTCTTACCAAGCCATACCATGGGAAATGGGATTAGCCGAATTACAGCATGCTCTAACGGCCAATAATTTGCGCCGCCAAGTGCGTTTACGCTTACTTGCGCAACTTTTTACTGGTAAAGATATTATAAAAGCCACCTTGCTTGGTGCGGAGGAATTTGTCTTTCCAACTCCTTTACTACTTAGCCTGGGGTGTAAATTATGCCATAAGTGTAATGACTTACCTTGTCCAGAAGCTTTATTTAATAGAGAAAACAAAGAAAATTTAAACCATACGCAATCAAAATTTAAAGGTGACAGCAAACATATTACACGCTTTTTATACTTTTTGGCTGACGATGTGCGGCGTGAATTAGCCATGTTAGGCTTTGCTTATTTGGATCAACTAGTAGGGCGTGCCAATTTATTAGAGCTTGAACAAAAACAACATAAGAGCATAAGCCTTAACTTAAGTCCTTTAACTCAAGGCTCTTCGGGTACATTGGGACAACGAAATGGAAGCCCAAGCTATGCTCCATTACCCTGCACACCACTTGAAAAAGCTATCCTTGAAAAAATGCTTCACCAAAAACACAAAAAAAATATCACATATAACTACTGTGGGACTATTAACATTGGAGATCGCTCCATTGGTACACATATTTCTGGTGAGATTTTACGTCATAACGCTAAGCAAAGTATCATAAAAAATACTAACCATAATGTTAATATTAAACTATGGGGCTCTGCTGGCCAAAGCTTAGGGGCATTTTTGAATAAAGACATTACGCTTTGGGTTTTTGGTGACGCCAATGATCATGTTGGCAAAGGCTTAAGTGGAGGAACCATTGCTATTAGCCATGCACCAGACTCCCCACTAAAACTTGGTACACACAGTATAATTGGCAACGTGGCTCTTTATGGCGCATCATGTGGTGAGTTATACATTGCTGGTATGGCAGGTGAATATTTTGCTGTGTACAACAATGGAGCTTGTGCTGTGGTGGAGGGCGTAGGTGATTTTGCTTGCCAGCATATGCTAGATGGTACAATTATTGTGCTTGGCCCATGTGGTAAAAATTTTGCACAAAATATGCTAGGAGGCAGGGTGTATGTTTTTACACCTCCAGAACATTTAACTAAAGAACAACATAAAACAACAAATAATTTAGATGAGGATGATGTTCGAACCCTACGCTACTTATTAAAGCAGCATATACACTTTACCAAAAGCCATGTGGCCAAAAACATTTTAAACGATTGGGATAATTCGCTTGAACAATTTATTATGATTAAGGCTTGAGTTTTTTAGCTTAAAAACCCATAATCCATTTTTGCATGATTGTAGTTTTGCCTAACCTAACAAATCCTTATACTTGTTAAAATGCACACCGCTATCATAGCTCATTCAAGAAGGGATTATGCTATACAAAATAAAATTGCTAAAGCGCCAAAAAATCATCCAAGCATTTTGGGCTTGGGTCGGATCTTCCACTTGCATGGCCTGCATTGCCCTCTTGGACCATTATTTTTTTGAAATATATAATATAGATTTACTCATGGCCTCTTTTGGTGCGTCGGCAGTTTTAGTCTTTGGTGTACCAAGTAGCCCTTTAGCTCAGCCGCGCAATGTTTTGGGTGGCCATTTTGTTTCTGCCTTGGCAGGGGTTAGTTGCCAAATTGTATTAATCTCATCCCCCATTGTGGCTGCCTGTACGGCTGTTTCACTAGCCATATTTCTAATGACCTTAACCAAAACCTTACATCCACCGGGTGGGGCATCGGCCTTGCTTGCAGTGGTTGGTGACCAATCCATACATAATTTAGGATACTTATATGCTGTGACCCCTTGCTTGCTTGGTGCTTCTTTAATAACTGGTGTTGGGATTATATTTAGTTATTTAACTGGACAGAAAAATTATCCTCAAAAATGGTGGTAAAATGACTAAAGTAACACCTGCCATTATGATACAAGGAACTTGCTCCAATGCAGGGAAAAGCTTACTTGTAGCTGCACTTTGCCGTATTTTTTCACAAGATGGCTATAACCCTGCTCCATTCAAAGCACAAAATATGGCCCTTAACTCCTTTGTAACCCCTGAAGGTTGCGAAATTGGTCGTGCCCAAGCACTACAAGCCGTTGCTTGCCACCGTAATCCCCACACCCTCATGAATCCAGTTTTACTAAAACCACATTCAGATATAGGCTCACAAGTAATCATCATGGGCAAAGCCATAAAGCATATGCCTGTAAAAGAATATATTGCTTACAAACCCATAGCTTGGCAAAGCGTAACCAAAGCTTATGATACGCTTAGTCAGGATGCTGACATCATGGTTATTGAGGGGGCAGGTTCACCGGCAGAAATAAATCTTAAAGCCCACGACATTGTGAATATGGCCATGGCTAAATACGCAAAAGCTAAGGTATTATTATGCACGGATATAGATCGTGGAGGGGCTTTTGCTGCCCTTGTGGGTACTTTGGCCTTGCTAGATACAGATGAACAAGACTGCATTGCAGGATTTATCTTAAATAAATTTCGTGGCGATGTGAGCTTATTGGACCCAGCCTTGGAAGAGATTAGTAAGCGTACCAAAAAGCCCTTTGTAGGTGTCGTTCCGTGGATTAAAAACCTTAACTTACCTGAGGAAGATTCAGTAAGCTTTCGCCTTTATGGTGAAGAAAATACTCAAAAAAATCACCATGACTTATCAAAGTGTTTAGATATAGCTCTCATAGATTTGCCGCATATTAGTAATATTACTGATGTTGATGCCCTGCGTGTTGAACCAGATGTTAATTTACGTATTATACGCAATGTACATGAATTTGGTCAGCCAGATATGTTAATTTTACCCGGTACAAAAAATACCTTAGCCGACTTAAAATATCTCTATGATAGTGGTCTTGCAGCAAAAATCTTAGCGCAAGCAAAAGCAATACCTTACATACTAGGTATTTGTGGTGGTTTACAAATACTTGGCTTAAGCGTACATGACTCCAATTTTGTAGAAAACACCACCACCCAAAATCATGCAGGCTTAGGTCTTTTGCCTCTTCACACCAAACTACTCGAACAAAAAACTCTACGCCAATGTAAGGCAAGTTATAAAAATAAATTACAAATTGAAGGATATGAAATTCACCACGGACATACCACCGTGCAAGAAGAAAATTACATCACTCAAGATGGATGTACATTTGAGACTGTTATAGTAGATATGAAAATGCCTTGTACCACATTAGGTTGGCAATTAAGCACCAAGACAAATCGCATCTTAGGTACTTATATTCATGGTGTTTTGGATAGTGACGAGTTTAGACGTGCCTTACTTGATGATATTTGTATGCTAAAGGCAATACCACCCAGACGTACAATAACTAGCTATACACTAGGTCCAAGCCTTGATGCATTGGCTAATACTGTACGTGAGCATATTAACTTAGAACATATTTATCAGCTACTTAAACTTAAAAAACAAAAATAGGAGTGGCAAAACCTTAAACGTCAAATTGGATTATATCAATACTTGTTCAACGCTAAGGCAAAGCCACCCCCACTAATATTTTTTACATACCAGCTAAGCTTTCAAGCTCTGTTTCAGTCAAAAGCTTATCAAGATCTAGTAAAATAAGTAATCTATCCTCAAGCTTGCCAACACCACGCATATATTCAGAACCAATACCGGCTACAACAGCTGGTGGTGGTTCCACAGTAGATTCGGTAATACGCAAAACTTCGCAAACTGCATCAACTACAAAACCAACAATTTGTCCCGATAAATCCATAACTTTAATTCTGGTTTGGCTATCATGAATGGCAGCCTTCATGCCAAAACGTTTACGCATATCAATAACGGGAATAACCTTACCACGCAGGTTAATTACACCCTCAACAAAGGATGGTGCATTGGGAACCTTTGTAATGGGCATCATGCGAATGATTTCCTGAACCTTTAAAATATCCACGCCAAATTCTTCTTCAGCAATCTTAAAGGTAACCAACTGAATGAGACTACTGTCATCTGAGCCATGATATGTACTCATAGTTTTTCCTTTTGTATAGTGGTCATTTATGTTTTATGGTGACTATATCGGCAACTTTTAATAATACTATATAGCTCTACGCAATATTGTATGCCTGTATGAGCTAACCTAAAATAAAATTTTAGGATTTGCAAATCTACATTGAGTTTTTTTTAAATTTTAGCTATAATTTGTCTACAACGCATTGTTATCATATACTTGGTTAAACTCAGCTTGTTTTACACAAAAAATACCTATAACAAAAATACATACTTATGAGCAAAAATCGCACGCTTACCATCGTTGCTCCTGCAATTTTAATCATTCTTACTGCTATGGCTTTGCTAAGCTATGCGCTTTTTCATAAGGTTGAAAATTCTCTCACTGACATTGCGACTCATAAAACCGCAAACCTACTAGACAAAGCTGCCTATGATATCGGAATAATTTTTCAAGATTTGGAGAGTTTACAGCAATCCATTGCTATGGATTCCCAAGTAAACTTATTACTACAAGACCCTAATAACAATGAACAAAAACAATTGGCATCAAAAGCTGTAGCGCGCATTACTAAAGCATCAGCATCTACAAATATTCATTTGCAAAGCATTGCACTTTTTTCTAACACCAAAAAACTTTTATTTAACGTAGACTCACAAGGTGTTATTATTAATAATATTCATGCACCTTTTCACGACTATATTGATAAAAACAACACACAAAATCCTCCGAAACTTTCAATATATCTGGCTAATGACAGCAAAACCGTTTATCTAAGCTTACCGATTTATTCCAATAAAATATTAATGGGTAGCATTGAGATGTATATTAGTGTGGAGAGTATTTCTAATATATTAGATCAATATGCAAAAACTATTTCACCAAACGCCATCTTAGTCATTGCCAATAGCAATGGTGCTGTATTTAGCATTTCAAACTATAGCTATGACACATCTTCCCTAGTCACAAACCTTGGCACATTTGAAAAACTACTACGCGCAAACTTACCAAATCACGAAAAAATAATTACATCCACATACTTACATAGCATAGGCATTTATGTGGGCCTTTATCAAAGCGTTGATATGCTTGACAAGTTAGATGTTCACATCCGCCATGAAATTATGACACTTATTGCCATATCCATTGGTATAAGTTGTCTTATAACCTATATGTTCTTAAAATTGACTTTGCAGCGCTATTCTAATGAAGATAAGCGCCTAAGCCAAGCCGTTGACCTTGTGCAAATGCCCATGTGGGAATACATTGGCCCTGGTATATTGCATTTAAATAAACATGCTTTAAGCTTACTTGGCAAAAATCATAATGCCATCGGTATTGATATGGAGGGTATGCTTGAGCTAATTCATGCGGATGATATGCCCCCAAATGCCCGTGATGGACTATTCACATTGCCAAAATCTCATGAACCTGACAAACAAATTAACTTTGATAAAACTGCACGCTTCAAACATGAAGATGGTCATTGGTATTGGCTACAACTAAAAGGTCATATTACCCAAAATCAAGATGGTTCTGTACAGCGTGCTACGGGTGTATTTATTGATATACATGAATGGCGCTTAAAAATAGAGCAAGACAAAATATATCAGCTTAGCCTCGAAAAAGTTGTACAAGAACAATATGATAAAGTACAAAAACAAGATAACCAAATTATATACGAAAAGTCACTGCTCTATAATGTCATTAATTGCATTCCTGATTATATATATTTCAAAGATGTTGACGGCCGCTGGCTCGGTGGAAATCAAGCCTTTCTTGATCTTATTAAGGCTGATATTACACAAATCAGAGGACAAAAAGCATCGACTATCCCACTACCTTTCACTCTAAATGAAGAAGATAACAAGTTTCTTACTGATGATACAGCTGTCATCAACTCAGAAACTACCTTACGTAAAAACATAACTCTTTGCTATGATGACGGACAAACAATACCATTGGAAATTTTTAAAGTTTCATTTAGAGATCACCTTGGTAATGCCATTGGTATTGTTAGTATTGCCCGTGATATATCTGAGCATATTGCCATCGAAGATGCTTTGCGTCACGCTAAAGAAGCAGCCACAGCCGCAAATACTGCAAAAAGTGACTTTCTTGCCAATATGAGTCATGAAATACGCACTCCATTAAACGGTATTATAGGGCTAAACCACTTAGCTTTGCAAAATAATCCTCCGCAAGAAATTCAAAACTATCTTGAAAAAATTGATATTTCTTCCAAAACATTATTAAAAATTGTCAATGATATACTAGACTTTTCTAAAATTGAAGCTGGCCGCATTGACCTTGAATATATTCCATTTCGCATTGCGCGAAGCATTCAATTTGCCATTGATATGCTTCAAATCCAGGCTAATGAAAGAAATATATTTCTAAAGCACATTACTCATGGCGAACTGCCGGAATATATTTATGGAGACCCTCTACGCTTTAGACAAACCCTACTAAATTTACTAAATAATGCAGTGAAGTTTACATCTAAGGGTGGAGTAACCTTAACCATCACTGTAACACAAGAAATTGCACAACAAGCAGAAATTAATATTAAAATTCAAGATACTGGCATAGGCATGACTGAAACACAAATTACTAGAATATTTCAGCCATTCATGCAGGCCGACTCTTCTACTACACGTCGCTATGGAGGTACAGGCCTTGGACTACCCATTACCCGTTCACTTATAGAAGCTATGGGCTCAAGACTTATGGTTGAAAGTGAAGTAGATGTGGGTTCAACATTCAGCTTTACCTTGCATGCACAAATAGCTACCAATGTAAATACACAAAGTGATCCTAAAGAGCAAAGCCAAGAAACTCTTGAACATATTAAGGGTAAAAAAATACTACTAGTGGAAGACAATGAAATTAATCAATTAATTGCTACGGAAGTTTTGGAAAACTTTGGTCTTAATGTGTCCGTTGCTTGCGATGGTCAACAAGGTGTAGATATGGCCATGCACGGTAACTTTGACCTTGTACTTATGGATATACAAATGCCTATTATGGATGGACTTACTGCTGCTAAAACTTTGCGCTATAATAAATATGACAAGCCCATTATTGCCATGACTGCCAATGCTCTACCTGAAGACAAAATTAAAGCTAGAGAAGCAGGCATGCAAGAACACATTGGAAAACCGTTTGACATACAAATTTTACAAAAATGTCTTATCCAATGGCTTGATGACAATAATAAAATATAATACATTAAAAACAAGGAGAATAATTATGAAATCATTAAAAGGTACACAAACTGAGAAAAATATCCTCACAGCCTTTTCTGGTGAGTCCCAAGCCAGAAATCGTTATGACTTCTTTTCAAGCAAAGCCAAAAATGACGGCTTTCGTCTAGTACAAGAAGTTTTTGCTGAAACTGCAAGTCAAGAAAAAGAGCATGCTAAACGCTTGTTTAAATTTCTTGAAGGTGGAGAAGTAGAAATTGTAGGCGGATTTCCAGCCGGTATCATTGGTTCAACTGAAACCAACCTCATTGCCTCAGCAGCTGGCGAAAATCATGAACACACCATCATGTATCCAGAATTTGCAGCAACTGCTGATAAAGAAGGATTTGCCGAAGTTGCAGCGGTTATGCGTAATATAGCCATAGCTGAAGCTTTCCATGAAAAACGCTTCCTAAGCCTTGCTAAACAAATTAAAGAAGCAACAATGTTTAATCAACCAAGCCCAGCCATGTGGCGATGTCTTAATTGCGGTTGGTTACACCAAAGCCCTGGTGCTCCAGATCTTTGTGGCGCTTGCGCTCATCCACAAGCACACTTTGAGGTGCTTTATCATAACTACGAAGGCTAATTCTTAGGTTTTCACTTGTGGAATTCTTTTTTGTAAATAAAAAAGAGTTCCACAAGTAACTTCGATTAACTCCCATACAACTTTATTTGCTTACCTAAGAATAACTTTAACCCTGCTTATCTACCAAAACAGCAAAAGTAAATATGTGCATTTATCTATGCTTGTAAACGATAAAATATTTGGCGTATAATCATATTAAATCAAGTCTTTGCAATGTTTCTTTAGTGGGAAATCCATCTACCCACCCACGCTCTTTATAATACTGAGGTAAAACAGTTTCAAGTCTATGTACCATGCCCTTAGAAGGACCCTTTTTAACAGCTTCATTAAGAAGGCGTAATGGTAATGTATCATCTTCTGCTTTCATACCAGCATCCAGATTAAACATACGCTCTGCATTATAAATTCTCTCACCTACTTTTAATAATTCTTCTACGTCATACTTCGTACCTGTAGCGGCATTGAGCAAGTTTGCATATTGCGGTGCGGTAAGAGCAAATGATGAAAACAAACACATTCCCATACTATCAATAACTGCTGTTAAGTCTTGAAGTATTTTAACCCAAAAAGCTTTTCCTTCAGTAGCTGTGCGATCAAGTTGCTCTGGCAAGCCTATGATTTCAGGTGTAATTGTATACCCCCGAACATGACATCCGCCTCTATTGCTGGTTGCATAAGTTATGCCAATACCTTGAACACCTCTAGCATCATATGAGGGTAGTTCTTGCTTTTTCACACTCATGGAAAATTCAGCATGCCCATAGCTTGTACACAGACGATGACTACCATTAGCCATAAGCCTTGCCAATGGTAATTGCCCCTGCCCCATACGTTTTGTCCATTCTACAATTGCAGCAGAACTTCCCCAAACTAAGGGTACATTTTCACAATGTTCTTCTTTTATAAGGCCCTTTTCATATAGTTCCATGGCAGCTGCAATGGTGCAAGGTGTTGAAATGGCATCAAGACCATATTCATTACACCAAAAATTTGCCTCACTGATGGCCACTATGTCGTCTACCCCACAATTAGCGCCATATGCCCAAATCGGTGCATGCTCCGGTCCACTAACCTGCTGCCCCTTAAGTTTGATAATCCTTCCGCATCCGATGGGACAGCGATGGCAAAAACTTTGCTTAACCAGAAGTTTTTGCTTCAAAACTTCCCCAGATGTATTACGTGCTGTATCAAAGTACGATTCTTGCCAGTTTCGTGTAGGATATGCCCCAGCATTATTAATAATGTTCACAAGAACTGCCGTACCATAGGTAGGCAAAGCCTCTCCAGTAATGGCATTTTTTTTAATTATTTTTAAATAGTTATTGCTAGCAACTTTTAATGCATTTGCATCGGCTACGGGCACAGACCTTCTAGACGCACTAACCGTTATGGCCTTAAGTAACTTGCTACCCATAACAGCCCCAACGCCACCGCGCCCAGCTGCCCTATCCTTATCATTCATAATGCAAGCAAGCAAAGATTGCTGTTCACCAGCAGGACCAATACTTAAAACAGAACACTTGGGGTGAGCTTGTTTTAATGTATTATCTAATGCTCCAGACGTCATACCCCAATATTGATTTGCAGCTAACAATTCAACGCAATCATCGACTATATTCAAATATACTGGTTCATGGGATTTACCTTCAACAATGATGCCATCCCAACCTGCATATTTCAACATAGCTCCCCAAATGCCGCCAGCGTTTGAACAAGCAATTACATTTGTCAATGGCGACTTGGTAATAACCATATAGCGTCCGGATGTTGGTGCAGAGGTACCAGTCATGGGCCCGGTGAGATACACCAACTTATTATCATCAGCAAGTGGATTTACAGTGGCAACACCTTCATCATAGAGCCATTTTGTTCCCAGTCCACGACCACCTATAAATTTAATAGCTAAATCAATATCAAAATATTCGCTTGTTAATGTATGATTAGTAAGATTGACTCGTAAAATTTTACCAATATATGATGTTTGCATAAAAAAAGCCCCCACTAGAAAAAATTAACATGATGAAAACCATCATATTAAAATCCTTTCCAAGTGTGGGAGGCATCATAGATAGGACGATACCCATGGTCTTAACTCCTAAACCAGTTAAGCTCGGATTTACTTCACAAAATATATGCATACTTAAAATACATTGTCAACAAGGAGCGTGTATTTAATCGCCCCAAACCACGTATTTCAATTTAAATTTTGTTTACGGTTTTATTTTTTAATAAGATAAAATCTTTTTCTAGCGTGGACTTACGTTTACATATAGCAGAGATGTGTTGTACTAGCTGGTAGATTTTTAACATACGCATCAACACATGCTATATCCGTAAAGCGCATACTCCGCTAATGGCTTCAAACCCATTTGATTTAATTTCTTGCGGACCAAAAGGTAATATTTGGAGCAGATATGCCTTATAACAACACATGAAAAGGCGCAATTCGTCTTCACCAATCTCAGAAACGCTAATTAAACATTGGTTTTATTATTCTTATTTTCATGCACCCATGGTTATATGTTGCATAAGAAAAGTTTTGTAAAATTTTTGGCATTCCTCCTCATGGCCATAAATCTCCATAAAGGCACGAGGGGTTTTCAAAATAGTTTCATCCGTTTTAGGTTTTGGGGCAATTATTATGATTACATCATCATATGAAAACACATATTGCGCAACCTCTTGCACGCCGTTCATATTACGCAAAAAATCACATAATTGATCTACAGAGTAAGCTAAATCTTTCACATACATGTATGCTCCAATTACTTCTACAAAATTTCATACCATTTAAAGTACTCATACAAGGTATAAAAAATTGCGGTTATACAAATTAAACCAAAGCTAGAGAAGTTATTTCACTCTCTAAACCTTGGTATAATTTAAAAAACAAAGAATAAAAGTGTATTATTTTAAAATGTTAACTTATAAGTCATATACACGCCCAGGTTTATTAAGTACATAACCCCCAAGGCTTTCAAGTTTTTGTTTGAATGCTTCGCCCTTTAAAATTTCCAAAAGATTTTGTACCATAGCAGTATTAAAAGCATAATCTGGCACTAAAAAGTCATATTGCTCGGTGCAAACAGGTATAAAATTAAGCCCAAACATTTTTGCTGCAGAATAAATACCCATGCCCACATCACCAGAACCAAGAGCAATTTGGGCCGCTATGGCTGTATGCGTAAATTCTTCACGTTCATAGCCATAGATTTTTGCAGCATCAATATTTTCATTTTTTAGTGTGTAATCAAATAAAATGCGCGTGCCCGAGCCTTTTTGGCGATTAATAAAACGAATACCGTCCTTGCACAAATCATGTACAGTTTTAATATTCTTAGGATTGCCCTTAGCCACCATAAAGCCTTGTTCACGTCCCGTACCCTCAACAAGGCATACTCCCCCATCAGGAAAGTATTTTTTTACATAGGATATATTATAGCTACCGTCATTTTCATCCAGCAAATGCACTCCGGCTAAATGGGCTTCTCGCCTTTTTACAGCCATGACTCCACCCATAGAGCCAGTATGTGAGGAAATCATATATAAATTTTCATCGCTTACGTGAAGCATATCAATTAATTCATCAAGTAATGGATCATGGCTACCAATAACCACCAGTGAATTCTTAATTTTAGATAAAGGCTGTAATAAACGAATATTAACAACATCTCCGGCCGCATGCCCTTCTACACCCTGAGCCACTTCAAGCATACCATCAGCCTTCATAAAGGATGAAACCACGCCGCTACCCCGACTTAATGGAGACGCAATATATCTACCCTCCACATAGCCCATGCGCACACGGATAAATTCTTGATACTTTACTCCTGACATAACAGGTCGAGATAGCACGGCTTCTTGAAATTGAGGTTCAGTATATTTAAGCTTAGTGTATTGCGCTAAAAGCGGCTTTAATATTTCCTCAATAACAATAATACCAGATACAGGATAACCAGGTACTCCAAGTATTAATTGCTCACCCTTATAGGCCAGTATGGCAGGTTTACCAGGTTTTATAGCTATGCCATGATACAAAACCTGCCCTATTTCTTTTATCACATTCACGCTAAAATCTTCACGCCCAGCTGATGAACCTGCATTAATAATTACCATATCGCATTCATCAAGAGCTTTGGTCAGGGCATGTTTCATTTCTTCATAATTATCCTTGCAAATGGGATAAGTCTTAGTATTTGCACCTAAATCTCCAAGCATGGCAGAAAATATTGATGAATTAAACTCAATAATGTCGCCTGTTTTTGGAGTTGCAGTAGGTGAGATAATTTCATCACCTGTGGGGATTATGCCAATCAATGGTTTTTTTAATACGCTCAATTCAAGCACACCACCAGCTAACATTGAACCTATGGCAGCAGGGCTAATAGTAGTATATGACGGTAATATCATTTCACCCTGACAAATATCCTCACCAATTTGGCGGATATGCTGGAATGGTGTTGCAGCTGCATGTATTTTAATTTGATTATCATCAAGGTGAACTAAATCTTCCACCATGATGACAGCATCATATTCATCAGGGATTGGATCGCCGGTATCAAGAACTAAGTATTGATTTTTACTCAATATAATTGGAGTTGTCTCTGTGGCCCCAAAGGTGTCTTTTGCAAGCACAGCCACTCCGTCCATGGCACTGGAATTATAATGAGGTGCAGAAATATTGGCATAAACTGGTTTAGTACAAACCCTATTGCAAGCCTCAAAAACTGGAATAATTTCCTCCTTAGCTCCAAAGCCATTGTCCATCATAACTTCAATATATTTTTGACAAGCCTCTTTTAAAGGCACATTGGTAAGATAATTAAATGACATATAAACTCCTAAAAAGTATGAACTGTTACTATAGTATTTTTAGCGTAACCTTCACAATCTTGGGGAATAATAAAATAACCATGCGCACTAGCAAGGGTTGTAATTAAACCTGACTTATTGCGTATGGGATGGGCCACTACACTTTTGCCTGCTTCATGTTGAAGCACTACAGGCACAAACTGCATCCGTCCATGATTAGCCTCAACTGATTCTGAAATGCAGGCTTGCACTTGCGGAGCATAGAAGGTTTTACCACAAAGTATTTCTAAAACTTTATAAACAATAGTGAGTGTTACAAAAAATACTGCCACAGGATGCCCGGGTAGACCTACTACCGGAATATTATTAACCTTACCCATGATTGTGGGTTTACCAGGCTTTAGGGCCACACCATGAAAGAGTATTTCACCTTGGGACGCAATCACATTACTTGTAACATCCTTTACCCCCACACTACTACCACCAGATATTAAAACCACATCACATTCTTTGGCAGCCTTAGCTACAGTGCTATACAAAATTTCCTCATCATCCTTAATAATACCATATGCTTTAGATTTAACTCCAAAGTCATCCATAAGGGACTGCAAAAGACTACTATTTACACAACGCACTTGCGCATTGTTTGGTTTTTCATGTATTTCTACTAATTCATCGCCGGTGGCAATAATGCCTACGGTAATTTGTTTTTTTACTGGAACACTACTTATGCCAAGCGCAGCTAATGCACCAATATCCTTAGCACTAATTTTTGCATGGGCTTTGAAAAGTAATTTATCAGGATAAACATCATCGCCCTTCAAAATAACATGCTGACCAGGAGCAACAGCCTTAAGTATACCTACGGTATTGTCTCCATAATCTTCTGTATACTCTATCATTTGAATAGCATCAGCTCCGCTAGGTACAGCACCGCCGGTGGGTATGCTGGCGCAAAAGCCTTTGTTAAGCGTAAAATGAACCTCTTGGCCCATGAGAATTTGCTCTTGAACTTCTAAAATGGCTGGTATGCTATCACTGCTCCCAAAAGTATCAGAGGCTAAAAGTGCATAGCCATCAACACTTGAACGATTGAAGGAGGGAACATATTCGGTGGCAAAAATGTCATTGGCAAATTGCCTGCCTTTAGCCTCAAGTAGGGGGATATTTTCAAAATCGCTTTGAAGTAAGGAAAAGTTTTCAGCTATAATATCAAATGCTTCTTGCAATGTTTTTAATGCTAGCATCTAACACTCCTTTGTTAATGTTTAATCATAATTCTACCTTATCTACAAATTGAAGCACGTGACTAAGCTCTCCAGAAGCAATAACTTGCCCCTTGCGCATGTAGTGGTATTCATCGCAAACTTTTTTCAGTTGGCTAAATTGGTGACTAATAATAATCCAGGTGGCTTGTAGCTCTTCTTGCCACTCTAGTATCCAATCTAGGAAAACACCTAGACTATCAATATCAAGGTTTGAGAGAGTTTCGTCAATCATTATTAATCTTGGTTTAAAAATTAAAGCTCTAATAAATGATATTTTTTGCTGTTCACCACTAGACAGTGTGCGTGCATATTGATTTTTTTTATGCAATAAATTTGTTCTTTGTAAGTATGCATCAATTTTTTCAGCATCTATGGGCAAATTGCGTATTTGTAAGGGATAGATTATATTTTCAAAAACAGTGCGTTGCAATAAATAAGGGCGTTGAGGCATGAGAGTAATTTGACTTGAATCTAGGCCAGCATAGTCAACATGTCCACTATCTGGCATAATATCGCCAATTAAGATTTTAGAAAGACTAGATTTACCACAGCCATTACCCCCAAAAAGGCCGTGAATTTTGCCTGGGGTAAAAGCAAGGTGCGGTATTGAAATTTCAAGTTCGCCACGCATTTTTTTTACATTAGTAATTATCAAGCTCGTCTCTTTCTTTTCTTAAAATATCAGCCACTAGTTGCAACACAAAGGAAAGCACTAACAAAGTTAAACCAAGCATAATGCCCTCAGTATATATGCCCTGGCTTTTAAGTAATGAAATAGCTGTAGTCATGGTACGTGTATCACCCTTAATATTGCCACCCACAAGCATTACTGCACCAATTTCACTTAAAGAACGTCCAAAACCTGTTACTATGGTAAAGTATATTTCCTTGCCCATTTCTCTATAAATTAAACGACGCGTTTGAGATTGGTTTGCTCCAATGCATTTGGCAAAAAAGCGCACTGATGGCGCAAGGCGCTGAGCACTAGTGTAAATAAGACCTGTAATAATTGGTATGATTATAATGCATTGCGCAAGTATCATGCCTTGAATGGTAAACAACATTTCAAATGCACCAAGAGGGCCGCGGCGCATGATAAGCAAATATACCACAAGGCCCACCACCACCGGTGGTACACCCATTAATGTTCTAATAATGCGAACAACAAGACGCTTACCCTTAAACTCATTACGCTCAAGGCATAAGCCCAGTTGTATGCCTACAATGGCCGATATGGTTGTTGCACAAAACGCCAAAGTAAGACTTACCTGCACTGCATGAAAAGCACCAGAGGCCGTGAGTAAATCAATATATTCGCGTATTGCTTCCACAAGCTACTCGCATTTTGTTAGAAATCCGCCTCATAATGTCAAAGCAGTACAAGACGGATGTTTGTTATATACAAATTCAGTACACTAACAATTAATTGTCAGTACCAGCATTGGGCACAAACAAAGGTTGGCCATATTTATCAACACCAAATTCACCAATAAGTTTTTGCACTTTAGGAGATACAATCCAGTCAATAAAAGCATTGGCAGCTTTAATGTTAGTATCAGGATATTTAGCTGGATTTACAGCAATAATACCATATTGATTGAATAGGCTTTTGCTACCTTCACAAACTACCACAAGCTCCATCTTCACATTGGCATCAGTAGAAATTTTTAGCCAAGTACCACGGTCAGTTAAAGTATAAGCCTTTTTTTCATCTGCCATGCTAAGGGTAGCACCCATACCTTGGCCGGATTGTTCATAATTGGGGTTCTTGGTAGGATCAAGTTTTACTTGCTTCCAAATATTATTTTCCTTGGTATGAGTTCCAGAATTATCACCACGAGAAATAAATGGAAGTTTTTTATCTTGAATGGTAGTAAAAGTCATAGCTATATCATCATTTTTTGCGATGGTATCCTTTGGCCCAACAATCACAAAATCATTGTACATTACAGGAACACGCTTTACGCCAAAACCTTCTTTAACAAAGTCTTCTTCACGGGCCTTGGCATGCACAAGTACAATGGAAACATCACCATTCTTACCCATGGCAATGGCTTCACCAGTACCTACTGAAACAAATTTAAGGTCATAGCCAGTATCTTTTTTGAAAAGTGGGGTCAAATAGTCCAAAAGCCCAGTATCTGCTGTGCTTGTTGTGGTAGCCATACGTAATACCTTGTCATCTGCTGCATGGGCCACAGTTACACCAAAGGCTATGCTAAACACACAAGCCAATACCAAAAGTGTTTTCATTCTTTTCTCCTATTTTGATGATTTATTTATTGTAAGGATATCACCAACTTTGACAATACCCCCATTTTTAATTTCAGCAAACTTCATCTCATGCGGCAACCTACAGGCATGAGGTGACATCCTGCATGGCTGTTTGCTTGCAAAGCAAGGCTTTTGTCTTTTAGAAAAAGCCAATAAAGCCTCACCTAAGACAAATCTATCTCCAGCCTTAAAATGATTAATACTATGTTCAAAACAAAGGTTATATTTAAACCGCTTAAAACAAAGCCCTTTTATGCTACATTGCTCCATCCAATCAAGTAATTCCTTAGAGACAATAACGACTAAGCCATCACCATCCTCACTGTGATAATCTTCTTGCATACCACGTCTAGTAACCAGTGTGGCACTGGAGGTCAATGTCATGGGCTCACCCTTGGCTTGGGCATATGCAATAGCAACCAATAAATTTTTTACATTATGCATAGTTGAAACTTTGTTAAAAAATTAGGACAAATTGTTCCTTATGCTTAGTTAAAAAAAAGTTATTGTCAATATATTTAAATTTAAACTTAACAAAACGTCAAAAATAAACACTAATTTTTATAACATATTACTATTAAAAAGATAAATAAAAAAAATTTCCCTTGCACTTTAAATAAAAACAGAATAATTAGCTCCACTAATAGTAAAATTTACCCACACCCAAATGAAGGATATATATGTTAAACGCTGATTACGAGCAATACGCACGCCATATAAAATCAAAAGACTACCTGCCTAAGGCAACAGCACATTTTTTAGAAAAAATGCTTGAAATTCCACGGCCTATTATCAAAAAAAAGCTTGATTATGCTTATGATACTTTAAAGCACAAGGGCGGCAAGTCAATCCTTGAGCGTAGTAAATTATATCCCTATGCTAATTATAACAAAGCTATAGAGAGGCTACACTCACTTTTAAGCATTGACTATGCTAAAAACCTAGCTAAGGATGATTTTGTAAAGAGCATGAAATCGGTGAAAAATAGTGTGGAGCAAGATAAGAATTTTGCTAGGCGCATGCTCCAAGCCTTCATGGACGAAGATGAAGCTTTTTATCAAGGCCAAGCTGAAATTAGCACTGGCCATTCATTTATGTGTTATTTTTTAGCATATTTTAGTTTTTTACCATTTTTTATACACATGACTGCTCAAGTTAAGCAAAAATATGATGATGAAGTATGGCCCCATGGGCATTGCCCATGTTGTGGATCAGCGCCACTTTTATCATATCTTAAGGGTAAGGAAGGTAAGCGCATGCACGCTTGCTCACTTTGTCTCTCAATTTATCGTGTTCCAAGAATTCAATGTCCTTATTGTTTAAATAGTGAACAGAAAAAGTTTAGCATTTTTACATCAGATACAGATGCAGATTTTCAAGTATGCATTTGTAAAAGCTGTAAAAACTACATTAAAATACATGATTATAAAGAGTATGAAAAATTTAGCCCAGACCCCTTACTTGATGATTTCAAGACCATAACTCTTGATATTATTTCAGAAAACCAAAACTATACTAAGGCTGTGTTATCGCTATGGCTAATTTAACTGATCAAGACTTTATTCGATGTACACCTACGCAGTATAAAAAGGGTAAAACTAGGCAAATAGACGAAATCATTAGCCTTGAACAGCCCTTTACCTATAGCTACAATTGCAAGCACGGTGAGCATCATTATAATGGCACAAGAGAAATTTATGCCTACCCGCACAAGCTAGATGAACTCATTATAGGTCATGTAGTGCTTGACCAAGTTCCTTGCTATACTTCTAATTTTACTTATGAGTTAAAGTTTGAAAACAATAAATATGAACTTAGCTTAAATGCCACAGATATGCCAAGACCTGCTCCCCCCAAGGTGGAGGTGGAGCTTGAGGATTTGGTAAGCATAATGAGTAATGTACTAAGTGCCGATGGTAAATGGGATGGAACAGGTTGCTTTCATCGTGCAGTCCTTTATCATCCTATAACAAAAGAGCTTATTTTGGCCGAAGATATAGGACGTCATAATTGCGTCGACCGACTTAAAGGTCATAGCATTATTAATAATTTACCCATTCAGGATTATTTTTTATTTATCACTGCGCGCATTACATCTTCTCTTTATCATAAAATACAAAGAGCTGGTATTAAAACTATTGTTAGCCGCTCAGCCATTACCAGCACTGCCTATTTAAGTGCTATAAAGGATAACTGCACCTTGGCTGCATTTTGCAGACCAGAAGATGAGCGTGTAACTTTGTTTAACAACTCCTTCTAATATCGCCTCACCTCACTTATTTTACAGCTAAAATGCCATTATATATTTTTTGACAAAATCGCTGAAAAAATGTATATTTATAAGGCTTATATGTTAAGCATTGGCAATAACCAAATACTTAAGTGAGGAAAACATGAGTATTTCAAGACGTAGCTTTTTGAAGCTAGGCTCAGTGGCAACTGCTATTGGCGTTGCCGGACTTAGTGTCAGCCTAAAGCCTGTGGTGGCAAAAGCCGCACAAGCTAAGCTTCAATGGACAAAGCTAACGACCTCTATCTGTTGTTTCTGCGCCGTTGGTTGCGGTTTGCTTGTTCACACAGGCGACAAAGCGAAAGGACACATAACAGATCGTACGGTCAATATAGAAGGTGACCCCGACCACCCAATCAACCAGGGTAGTCTTTGTGC
>CAYJLD010000035.1:0-9385 GCA_964371195.1 uncultured Desulfovibrionaceae bacterium
GCCTCGGCAAAGAGTTCTGCTAGTAGTAATATTTTCTAAATCGGAATCACGTGGTTAGCTATTCAAGTGCTTGCGCTTGTATTAATGACTACTATTAAAATAAGTATTTAAAAATAACATAGTATTAAATCTCAACAAAACTGCGTTTTAGTGCCTTTGACCCATTGCAAAATCATAGGAAGGCCGCCGCAAAAGCGAAGGGTTTCCCCTCAGTTTGCTCGTTCTTTGCGAAATGAAAGTATGCAAAAATTGCTAGAACAATAACTTAAAAAAGGTCAGGGTCAGAAGGTAATCTTTCCCAATGTATCTTACCTTTCTTCTTATATTTGCGTAAAAGCACATAAACACTTCCTGGGCCACCATCCACAGGCCTAGCTGTACAAAAAGCAAGTACAACGCGTTTAAAAGGGTCCTGAGTAAGCCATGTTTGCAACTTATCACGCAGTACACCAAAACCATTTAGTGAATTCTTACCACGTCCAGGTACAATTAGCACAGTGCGCATGCCCTTATACCATGCCCCTCTAAAAAAAGAAACTAAGTTATTATAAGCCTGTAGAGCATTAAGACCATGTAAATCAATACTAGCCTCAGGGCTATACCTGCCAGAGCGCAGTCCATTCATAATATTTTCATCAAGGCCCACCACATGTGCTTCTAAATATTCACCCTTCAAAGCCATGGCAAATTCAACTCTGCTTTCAATTAAGCTTGTATAGCTTTGTTCCGCAACATTTGGCTGTGTGAGTTGAACCTCTGGCACAACATCACGCCCCTTACCTCCAAGTGGAGCAACCTCTTGCATGGCCTTAAAAAAAGCCTGCTCGTCATCATTACTCTCAACCAAGGTGTTTGGTTCAATATGTGTAATATTATCTTGATTATTTGATGGTATGGTGTTTTTTTGTTGATTTTTTTTAAGCTTAGTAAAATCTTCATGCTCTGCCAACGGTGGATGCTTTGATGTATTTTTTTGACTTAACTTAGTATTTTGCATGGCATTTAAAAATAGCATGCTATCATCTGCATCACCACTATTTTCTGGCATAGAGCTTGGTTTTGAATTAGGCTTTGAGATAGGCTTATTTATAGCTTTAGATGCTTTGCCTTTTGCTTTTACTTGAACTTTATTTTGCAACTTAGCAAAGGGATTATTAGAAAAATCTTTATTCATGACAGTAATACAAAAATGGAGCGGCAAAGCCGCCCCTATTAATGATTTATTCAGCTGTACTGATTAAACAATACTTAAAAGCGAAAAGATTCCAATAATTAAGGCTTAGCTGGAGCGGAACTTTCTGCTGGTGCAGTATTTTGAGGTGCTGCCGGAGTTTCCGGGGCTACCTGTTTAGCTGCTGGAGAGTCCGCTGGAACTTGCTCAAGTGGAGTATTAAATATAACAGACTCATCAGCCACAGGAGTGCTGGTAATATATGTATAACTTAGGCAAGTAAATAAAAATAGCACAGCCATAAACGCTGTCATCTTAGATAGCAAACCACCTGCTCCGCTACTTCCAAAAACAGAACCGCCACCGCCACCAAAAATTACACCCATACCTTCTTTGCCTGCTTGCAACAATACAAGAATAACTAACAATACGCATACTATGCTATGCAGGGTCAAAATAAGAGTTTGCACAAAAAACCTCCTTGCCCGTAGGCAACCATATATTTAGGCTTGCACAATACGTGCAAAACTTTCTGCTTCCAAAGATGCGCCTCCTACCAGCACACCGTCCACATTGTCAAGTCCAATTATTTCAGCAGTATTTTCAGGCTTCACACTTCCACCATATAAAATACGAATTTTTGCTCCTTGTGGTCCCATTTTTTCTTGTAAAATAGCACGCACAATAGCATGAGCTTCCAAAATTTCTTGTGGTCCTGCGACCTTACCAGTGCCAATAGCCCATACTGGCTCATAAGCGACGGCAAATGTATCAAAATTTGCTTCGCTTGGCAAACGTGTAAGACAAGCTAATTGTGCTTCCAAAACATTTTTTAACTCCCCACCTTCGCGTTCAGTTAATGTTTCACCCACACAAAAAACTACATTAAACTTATTCTCAAGAGCATAGCTTGATTTTTTTTCTATAAAATCAATGCTTTCACCAAAAACATGCCTACGCTCAGAATGACCAACCAAAACCCAAGTGGCTTCTAAGTCCTCAATCATAGGTAAAGAAATTTCACCTGTAAAAGCGCCTTCTTTAGCCGGATAAAAATTCTGAGCACCTATAGCCATAGGCAGGGTTTTATCCATAGCATTCACAGCTTCACCAATTGATGTAAAAGGCACAAATATAAGTACTTGTCTTTCTTTTGGAAGTGATGTTAATTTTGCACAAAGATCAGCAATAGTTTTTGCAGCTTGAGCACGAGTCTTAAACATTTTCCAGTTAGCAGCCATTAATTTTGACATATTTTTCTCCTAATAAGGTTGCTTAGCTGTCTTGGTAATAAAGTCCCCTGATAAATCCAGGTTATAAATAAGTGCATCCTCACCAGTATCAGCATAATACTTAGGGCGTGAACCAACACATACAAAGCCCACCCTCTCATATAGAGTGCGTGCGGCCACATTATTTATGCGTACCTCAAGCACCGCGTTATTCATACCCATTTTGCTTGCGCCTTGCAAGGTGTTTATCAATAAATATTCACCTAAACCTTGACGACGAAATTGTGGCAAAACAGCAATATTTAGTATTTCCAGTTCATCTAAAACTTGATACAGTGAAATGTAAGCAACAAGTTCATTTTCTAATTGCTCTTGCTTAAGCCCAAGAGCAAAAAAGTGTTTTTGCTTAAATACGGCCATGCACTGTTCTCTACTCCAGGGCATGCTAAAGCATTGTCGCTCAATATTTAAAATTTGTTCAACATCACATAAAGTTAAGGTTTGTAATATCACATTTAATGGTTTTTGCATGAAGAATTATCCCTACAAAATACCTAGTTCAAACCAAGTATATTTAGAATTTGTTGACAAATTTGACAACCCACTTATGCTCCTACCCCAAAAACAAATACTTCAACAAAAACTTGCTCACCGTAAAGTATACTTGGTTTTGCAAGATGAGCAAAGTAGGACCTTGTTAATACGCTCCAATAAAAACCAAAGCCTAAGCATTCCAAGTACCAGTGTTTATGCAGGTGAAGCGCGTGAACACGCTTCACTACGTTTGCTAAAACGTGTATGCAACCTACGAGGTGAGCTACCATTTTATATGCAAGCCCAGTTGTTAGATTGCAATAAGCTTAATACATTTTTCATCTGCATTATTGACGAAAAACACAAAATATTTTTTAACGATAAGGTGTTATGGCTAGACTTTACAGAGCAACAAGGCTTTGTAAGCCACTTTAGCGATATGCTAAGTGAGGAACTATTCCAATTTATAACTCAAGGTCACCTGGAACAATTATATAGTCTAAACTCAAAATTTACTGTTTAATATATAAAACAAAAAATTATAGAACAGTAATTTTTATACATTGCATATCTTAATTAGTCAGTACTGAAAAAAACCTTTGAGCTTCAAAAATTGCCAGAAATTCGCATTCCATGCTCTTATTTCTGGTAATTTTTTATTACTATTTTCCAATAAAATTATACTATTTTAGAATGTTATTATATTTTTCAAGCGTCGACTAATTAATAAATACATCCTCATGCGCACGCATATCTTCAATGGTCTTGCCTGCTCCACGTACAATAGTTGTTAGAGGGTCATCATCAACTATTACTTTAAGACGTGTTTCTTGGGTAATACGTTGATCCAAGCCTTTCAGCAAGGCACCACCACCAGCAAGCAAAATACCGTTGCGATAAATATCACCGGCAAGCTCGGGTGGGGTTCTTTCAAGTGCCGTAAAAACTGCATTAATAATGGTTCGCAAACAGTCTTGCAAAGCTTCACGTACATGCCCCTCAGATACGCGCACAACCTTTGGAATACCTTGCACAATATCCTTACCCGAAACATCAAGTAAGGGCGCATTGGGCATGGGTATAGCGCTACCTAAAATTTTCTTTACATTTTCTGCTGTGTTATCACCAACTTGCAGCTGGAAAACATCATGTAAATATCTACGTACAGCCATATCCATAGCATCACCAGCAACGCGTACAGATTCAGCGCAAGCAATAGCAGACATAGTAATAACGGCCACTTCTGATGTACCCCCACCTATATCAACGACTAAATTACCAAGTGGCTCACGTACTGGTAGGTTCGCACCAAGAGCAGCGCCCATAGGCTCTTCTAAAAGGCGAACATCGCGCACACCTGCAAGTAATGCAGCATCAATGACTGCCTTTTTTTCCACTTGGGTAATGCCGGTGGGCACACAAATAACAATGCTTGGCTTTGTTAAGCGCATACCAGTAATAGTCTTACGAATAAAATATGAAATCATCTCCTTTGTAACATCAAAGTCAGAAATAACACCATCCTTCATAGGGCGAATGGCTTTAATGCGCTTAGGGGTTCTGCCAATATATTGCTTAGCTTGTTTGCCAACGGCAACAACTTTATTTTCTACAATATCTACTGCAACAACAGAAGGCTCATTAAGCACAATTCCATGTTCTCTAGTATAAAGTAAGGTATTAGCAGTACCTAGGTCCATGGCAATTTTTTTACCAAAAAAATCCACTAAGCGCGAAAACATTATTCTTCCTCTTTACAAAAATCATTATCTGCATCATAGCTCATACCACCATCACTATGCACAAAGGCTCTGGGTAACATGGCATGTAATCTACTTTTAAGATATAGATTTTCAAGAAATAATCCAAGATGGTCAAGGCATTGATGCACAAAACTACGCAAAGTTTCATCCATTTCTTTAGCCTCAGGGTGAGCAAGGCAAAGTACACCACGAGCAGATTTATTCACCATAATGGGCAAACAAATTACAGCTCTAAATTGTGGAAAGTCAGGAAATTTACCAAATAAGGGTGGTGCTACACTTTCACTAAACCCTTCAGAAAAAATTGCTTGCCCCTCATCGCGTAAAAGCCAGCCTACAAGACCGCTACTTAAAGGTAATACTAAGTTAGGATTATCTTTTAATAACAGTGGCATAGTTTCGCCTTCAATAATATAGTTCTCACCTGAACCATCAATGGAGGCAAAAGCACAATAGTCAAACTTTGTACTACTAGCCATAATGTTTAAGAAATTTTGCAAGAACACAGTCCATCGTTTATGCTGAAAGCGTAAGCCTTGAATAATACCAAGATTAACAAAATATTCAGGTATATTGCCTGTTAATACAGCTTGAGTACCTATGCCACCTTGTTGCCTTGCAACATCTGCAAACATTTGTAAAATCTTACTATCTTTATCAGAAAAAGAGTATTGTCGTTTACTATCAACACAAAGCACACCGCCAGCCGAAACCGGACAGCCCATAAACGCCTTAATATTAACATCAACACCTTCTGCATAGTAACCTAAATTACTGTGATGTTGGTCAAAGTTTGCCACAACTAGCGGTTGGTTATTACGTAAAATCCACCCTGCAAGGCCAAGGCCAGGTAAAAGCATTTTACGAAAATCATCTTCATCTCCAAGAGAAAATGAAGCTACAAGCTCATATTCAGTTCCATTTTCGGTTGGTAGATAAAGAGTTGCAGAATATGCATCAAAAACACTACATACGATGGCAAGCAACTGACTTTGAATATTTTTTTGTTCTTTCATAGTATTTTAATATATGGGGCTAGGGGTTGATTTATTATTTCCTCTGACAGTCTAGCAAAGCCCTTGCAGAGTCGCAACCGCTTTTTCATGCTTATGAGGATTAAAAAATAAAAACAATGCACGATATTGGCAGAAAAACACTAGAAATTTTGAAAAAAATGTTATAGTATATACTTAGTTTGGTTGGCTTTATTTTCATGCAAAACATTTTACTCTTAGCCCTACGAGTATAAGAATATGGTTCACTGGAAAAAAATATTCACTAAGGATAAATTCCCTTGGATAAATGAAAGTTCATTCAAAGACTTTATTGAAATTAATACCTTAGAAGACCTTTATGCTTTGCTCAATGCTGTTCATATTCGCCATTGCTTAGTTAAACCCTATCAAACTACAAAAAACTATCCTCTAGTGGAGGCAAGAGAACTTTTGCCATCCTTTGATAATGATATGTGGGAGTATAGCCATTTGCCAGGCTTTGCTTTGGTGGCGTTTGCACGCCCACTACAATATTTATCAGAAATATTTCAGTATGATGCTATACATCCGGTACACAATACCGTATATGGGGCTGAGGGAGATTTTTGCCCCTTAGAAGAGCCCATCATTAAACAAAATGTACAAACCATCGCAACGCGGCTACCAAGAGTCATCCATGATGAATTCAAAGAAGCTTGTGGGCGACTTGATACTTCTTTGCTTGAGTATTATCCAAGCCTTGTACCATATTTATTAAAGCTTGATCGAGCACAAGTTATGTCAACTGATGCTTTTGGTCAATTTCACCTTAGTGGCATCTTTGCATCCTTTCCCTCTGACATAGACAATGAACTTAAGCGATTTGGCATGCGGATTGGCAAATTTGTCTATGGTGACAATGATATGTATGAACGCAACAGAATGTTTGTATATCAATACCTTATGGAGTTGTATGGATTTCCTGTAGTTTCAGAACGTCGTACATCTAGCGCTCTTTTTGCTAGAAAACTACATAATATGAATGAAAAATTCCTATTACGCGTTCTAGGTCAAACCGATAGAACCATCACCACATATATTGGTAATGGCGACCATAGTCGCTACCCTAAGGTAGAAAAAATTGCTCTTATTAGCGTTGATAAAGACCAGCATGACGCATTACAAGCTATTGAAAAAGGTGGGTTTTTCCTTGATGAGGAGCAACGAGTTGTTATTATTCGAGTAACCTATCATCAACATGCTTTTGACGCTAGTAATGTGCGTCAAGATCGTGCACTTTCTGTATCTAAACAAGAAATTTTGCATCCATTAACTGGAGTACCGCTGGAAGGCTTAAATATCATTAGAGATAATAGTAACATGTTTTTGCGCTTAAATGATATTGTACGCGGTGAATATATCGGACGTATTGTATATAAGCGTACTGAAATTATAGAAAATACCGATACAGAAGAAAAAAGAATTAAGTTTTTATATACTTGGCTAACCAAGCATCAACGTCGTATCATCAGTTACAGTGATGATTTTTTTGCCAATGTTGAAAAAGTAATTACCAGTTATCTCCAAGCACCTGATAAAGAAGAAGCATTTGAAAAAAACCGCGAAGCATATCGCGATTTGCTTGAGCGTGTAAGCTATATACAACAGGCAAGAAAGGTTCGCATACTCGAAGACTTACGTCAACGCTACTTTAAAGGGTCTAGAGTTAGTTATTGCAAAATGACCAGCGAAGCTGTTAGCTTACTAAGTGAGTTATCATATGAAATTGTTACATTTTTCCCACCCTTGGTGGATACCATCATTGAAATAATTAATGCTATTTTAGCAGATAGATATATCAATCGTACCTATATGGAAGTTGCAGAGGAAGGTCTTTCTACTAAGGGCCTTGAAATTCGCAAAAATTATCGACGTATTGTTTCTTTGCTTGATACATTTATATCAGTACGCAAAGCACGCACCCATACCCAATCATAAATGTGCAACTCATTAATACGGATAAAAAGAGATTTTTATGCCACATGCATTTTATCTTCCTAAACCTTGGGACAAAACTTGTACCTTAGCTGGCCAAGAAGCTAAGCATTTATCTCAAGTTTTACGCTTAAAGTCGGGGGAGCAGGTTTTAATCTTCGATGGAGAAGGACACAAAGGACACTGCATAGTAGATAGTATTAGCAAACGCGAAGTTAAGCTTGCCCTCATTGAAGAAAAATTTTTACCACGACCAAGTTCACTACCTATTATGGCATTAGCTTGGAGCAAAGCCACAAGGCGTGGATTTTTTATGGAAAAAGCCGTGGAGCTTGGAGTTCATGAAGTTTGGATTTGGAGCGCTGAACACAGCCAAGGCAAAATAAACGCTACCATTAAAGAACATTGGCAAGGTCAATGTGTTGCCGCCATGAAACAATGCCATAACCCATGGCTACCAAATATAGTTTTAATACCAGATGGAGTTAAGCATCTAATTGAATTAAGTAACAATATTGAACACAAAATTTTGCCCTTAGAAATTCAAGATAATGTTCCTATGCTCACTTCACAAATGCTAGGTAATGATGGTACAAGCATATATGTTATTGGCCCAGAAGGTGGATTTTCTAAAGATGAAATACTAAGTTTAGGTCAGGCCAACTTTCAAGCTGTAAGCCTTGGAAATAGAATTTTACGTTGTGAAACTGCAGCTTTATTGTGTTTGGGCATACATTGGTGGGCGTCACAACAAGGTCCAAAAGAAAATAATATTACATAGTTATATTTTAATAACTGCTGACATACATTTAACAATGTGAACAAGTAAGGAAAATTCATGACGGTTAATCGTCCCTTGGCTGAGCGTTTACGCCCAGAAGATATTGAGCTCTTTGTGGGGCAAACTCATATGGTTGAGCGCCTACAAGCTCTACTTAAAGCTAAGCGTTTGCCATCCCTACTTTTTTTCGGCCCACCTGGATGTGGTAAATCAACTATTGCTCTTTTATTAGCCAAAGCAAAATCAGAACATATTTTACGAATTAGCGCACCAGAGGCTGGTTTACAGCAATTAAGGCGTAAGTTAAATGGCATAGATATTTTAATTCTTGATGAGTTGCATCGCTTTTCCAAAGCTCAGCAAGATTTCTTTTTGCCTTTAATTGAGTCTGGGGATTTAACTCTCATTGCCACCACTACAGAAAATCCTTCATTTAGTGTTACTCGCCAACTCTTATCACGTCTACATGTACTACGTTTGCGCATTTTATCTCGTCAAGAGCTTATAACTCTTGGTAGGCGTGGTATGGAATTACAAAATATCACCCTTGCTGATGATGTACTAGACTTACTTGCCACCGTCTCCCATGGTGACGCAAGAACCATGCTAAACCTCATTGAGTATACATCATCTCAACCAGAAAAAGAACGTAGCATTGAGCGCATCAAAATAGGACTACCAGAAATTCTAACTCGCCATGATAAAGATGGAGACAGTCACTATGAACTGGCATCTGCCTTAATTAAGTCCATTCGTGGTAGTGATCCTGATGCAGCTTTATATTACTTGGCCTGTTTGCTTGAAGGTGGTGAAGACCCACGTTTTATTTGTCGAAGGCTTATTTTATCTGCCTCAGAAGATGTTGGTCTAGCAGATCCAAATGCCCTACCCCTAGCTGTTTCCTGCCAACAAGCCATAGAATTTGTGGGTATGCC
>CAYJLD010000035.1:9395-16962 GCA_964371195.1 uncultured Desulfovibrionaceae bacterium
GGAAGGCTTTATACCACTTGCTCAAACTGTTGTATATCTAGCCTTGGCTAAAAAAAGTAATAGTACCTACGCTGCATATTTACTAGCTCAAAAAGAAGTACGTAGCCAAGGTATGCAACCTGTACCTTTGCACTTACGTAATGCATCTACTAAATTGCAAAAGGAATGGGGTTATGGTAGTGAATATAAATATCCCCATAGCTATCCCCAAAGCTATGTTGAGCAAGATTATCTTCCCAATGAACTACTTGGGCGCAGCTTTTATAAGCCACATAACCATGGTGATGAAATACGCCTTAGTCAATGGTGGAGAAAAATTACAAAAAAGTACGGTGACCTATCATGAGTGTGCCAGCCCAACATTTTGATCAACACTTTTGCACAGGTGATATTTATGAAACTAAACCTAAAGAGTTAGGTTTGTTTAGTAAATTTTTCCCTAATATATACTTTTATTTGGCTGCTCTTTTAGGCCCAGTACAAACTCTTTGCGTTGCAGCCCAATTTAATAAATGTACTGATGTTGCATGGGCTTTTAACAGTGCACGTATGGGGCGTATTTTTGAAAATGCAGGTTGTAAGTTTTCCATTAGTGGCATAAATCATCTTAGAGATATGAATGAGTCATGTATTATTGTTGGCAATCATATGAGCACACTAGAAACTTTCATTTTACCAAGTATTATCCGTCCTTATATGCCAGTAACCTTTGTAGTTAAACAAGCTTTAGCTGAATTGCCATTCTTTGGTAAGGTACTTGAATCAAGAGATGTTATTGTAGTTGGACGTACAAATCCACGCCAAGATTTACAAAATATGCTCACGGAGGGCCAAAAACGCCTTGAAAGTGGTGTATCATTAGTTATTTTCCCACAAAGCACACGCTCTACAGTATTTAACCCTGCAAAGTTTAATAGTATTGGAGCAAAGCTAGCCCGCAAAACTCAAAAGCCAATAATCCCCCTAGCACTCAAAACAGATGCTTGGCCTCAAGGTAAATTTATTAAAGACTTTGGGCCGTTAGACAGAGAAAAGACCATACATATGGCCTTTGGTCCTCCCATATATGTTCAAGACCAAGGCAAGATAGAACATAATCAAGTATGTGAATTTATACAAGAAAAACTAGAATCGTGGTCTAAAGTCTAAGCTTTTACAAATTTGAGTAAAACTTGACATATACCAAAAAATATACTATATTTTTTGGTAGTTACAACTTATAATTGTCTTTGTTATTGATATTTCTAAGCTTATGATAAAAAATTTGACTTTTGATTTTTTTGAAACTCCACCCACATACCTAGTTCAAAAAATTCTTTTAAACGCATCTCTAATTTGTGCCATACTTGTAATGGTTTTGTGGTGTTTCAACTACTTCCCCTATCGTCCTTATTTTGAAGACTATTCATGGCAATTGCAATATCCCTTTAGCATCCTTGGTATGGCTTGCCTTACTCTTTCTTGTGCTTGGATTCCTACTGTTCTAAGATATAAAATCTTAATTATTCCCATATATTTATTATGTGTGTGGGGGTATTATATGGTAGTTTGGTTCAGTTTACTTTTTTATTTAATTCCGCGCCAAAAAGCAAAGCAAATCTTTATTTATTCCATAGGTTTTGCATTTTGCTTAAATGCCATACATATGTTTTTTGAAATTTTAGCAAACCTAGGTGCAGATAATATTAAATCATTCCTCATATCCATAAATCAATATTTTAGAGTAGAAAAACTAGATGGTGGCTGGTGGCCGCCCTCTTATTATGAAGGACGCATACGCGGACTTTATGCTGAGCCTGGCTATTTAGCTGGAGGTATATTGCCAATCTTTGGTTTTTGTTGGTACTTTTTTGAAAAATATTCAAAAAAAATCTGGCTTTTAATTCCTATTATTCTCTATGTTTTATTTTTATGGTGTAACACCTTATCTGGCATTTTGGCTGGGGCACTATTTTTTGCTATCATTATACTATATGAAATTACGCGATTTATTGGGTTAAAAAAAACCATTATAGCAACATGTATAACAAGCTTATTTGGCATAATTGCTTTAACTGCAATTATAATATACAGCCCTTTGGGACATAAAATACAAAACACCTTTATAGCTGCTTCACAAGTTGCAGACCATGTCATATTAAAACATGAAGACTCTAAGACAGCTCATTTTAACTTTACCCAATTGCCTCAAACTATACCTAAACTATTTACCCGTGCTACATTATTCATCACTCATATGCAAATTGGCTTTGATAATCCACTGGGTGTTGGATCACATGGTAGGAAAAAATATTGGGAGGCTTTAAGCGATGAAGAGCTAAAGGATGCCGGAGAACTAAAAATTTATGTTGACCTTGGCATCACACCTGCACTATCAGAGTACACCCACCTTGCATCACAAAAGGGCATTGTGGGTCTTAGTATATTTTTAATTGTTATATCATATGTTTTTTATCGAAGTATTAAGTATTATCGCCAAAGTAAGGATATTTTTGCCCTAGCTATGATTTTTACCCTTAGCGCGTACATGTTAATCTTGCTTTCTCAAAAAATTTATAATACTAACGCCTTTGCTTATTTTACTAGTTTTTTATTTGCCTATACTGCACCTCGCCTATCTAAAGCCGAGCAGGATAATTCTTAAATATTCTAACCAATTAAATTTTATGCAAAACAATAACTTACTTCGCAATATTGCTATTATTGCGCACGTTGACCACGGCAAAACTACCTTAGTTGATGCACTCTTTAAACAAAGTGGCGTTTTTCGTACTGACCAGCAAGTGGATGATCGCATCATGGATTCCATGGACCTTGAGCGTGAGCGCGGCATTACCATTGCAGCAAAAAATTGCGCAGTTTCATGGAATGGTGTTAAAATTAATATCATTGATACCCCTGGTCACGCGGACTTTGGCGGTGAAGTTGAACGCGCGCTATCCATGGCAAGCGGGGCTATTTTGTTGGTAGATGCCTCAGAAGGCCCACTACCCCAAACCCGTTTTGTTTTGCGCAAAACCTTAGAAGCAGGTCTTCATGTCATAGTTGTAATAAATAAAATTGACCGCAAAGACGCCAGAGCCCAAGAAGTTTTAAACGAAGTCTATGATCTTTTTATTGACCTTGACGCCACCGAAGAGCAATTAGAATTTCCGGTACTATATGCCATAGGCCGTGATGGTGTTGCCATGAATAGCCTTGATGAAAAAGGTGAAAGTTTAGCACCACTTTTTGATACTATCTTAGATGCTATACCAGGCCCAAGCCATAATCAAGATGAACCTTTTCAAATGCTTGTAGCAGATTTAGACTATTCTGACTATTTAGGTCGCCTTGCGGTTGGACGCATTATGCATGGGCAAATAAATGCTAAGGATGCACTTATTTGCATGGGCCCTGAAGGACAAGCAACTCCACTGCGCGTTAGCAAGTTACAAGTTTATGGTGGCCTGCATCTTACTGAGGTAGAAAGTGCTCAACCTGGTGATATTGTAGTGCTTGCTGGCATTGAAGATGTAACCATTGGCGACACCATTTGTACTAAGGATGCTCCACGTACATTACCGCGTATTCGTGTGGATGAACCCACAGTTGCCATGCGCTTTGGCATTAATACCTCACCTCTTGCTGGACGTGAAGGTAAACTTGTGCAAAGTCGTGTGATATGGGAGCGTTTATGTAAGGAAGCTTTGCGCAACGTGGCCATAAGAGTTGAAGAAACAGACGAGCGCGATGCATTCTTGGTGAAAGGGCGCGGAGAGTTTCAAATGGCTATCCTTATTGAAACCATGCGCCGTGAAGGTTTTGAACTTTCCGTAGGGCGACCCGAAGTAATTTTCAAAAAATCTCCCACTGGAGAGCTGCTAGAACCCATTGAGCATCTCTATGTGGACTGTGATGAATATTTTATGGGTGTGGTTACAGAAAAATTAGCCCAAAGAAAAGGGCGTATGCTTAACTGTATTAATGATAAAAGTGGTGGTACTGGACGAGTACGCTTAGAATTTTCTGTTCCATCACGTGGTCTTATTGGCTATAGAGATGAATTTCTAACTGATACACGCGGCACTGGAATTATGAATTCATTACTAGCCGGATATGAAGAATGGCGCGGTGAATTCCCAACTCGCTTTAATGGCTCTATTGTATCCGATCGCGCTGGCAGTGGTGTACCATATGCATTATTTAACCTTGAACCTCGTGGGGTGCTTTTCATTCCACCAGGAACACCAGTATATGAAGGCATGATTGTTGGTGAGCATAATCGCGATAATGATATTGATGTAAATCCAACTAAGGAAAAAAAGCTTACTAATATGCGTGCGTCAGGCAAGGATGAAAATGTTATCCTAACGCCAGTTCGCCCCATGACCCTAGAATTTGCCCTGCACTTTGTACGTGAAGATGAAATGGTTGAAGTTACTCCAGAATCCATACGCCTACGCAAAAATATTTTGCCTGCTCAAAAAAGACATCAACTACTAGGTAGTAAAAAGAAACAAAGTGAACAAAAGTAAAAATAGTAAAGTGTTATTTGTCCATTTTATACTTTATTAAATACATTGCTGGAGAAAGAATTTTTTTGAAAAAATTCTCTCTCCAGCGCTCTTTTAAAAACTTTGATGGCAACAAAATGTCCTTGCTATAAATAAGCTCTAAACGCAACCTAGTCGCGTCATATCTAATAGTGACTTTATACAATGCATATAAAAACCCCAAAGCTTACGCCTTGGGTTCAGGCTGGTGACAAAGTCTTCAGGGGGAAAACCCTTTGTGAACAAAGTGTTCTTCCCCCAGACCCCCTTTCCCAAAAACTTTAATGGTGACAGTATTTTATCTTAAAATATGATTTACTGCACAAACGTAGGCGTTAAATTTTGAACGTCATATCTTGAGTCTAACGCCCAAAAATTGAAAAAATATGTTTGATTCATAGCTAAAATTTTACTTTTTTGACTTAGGGTTTGCCCACAAGTAAGAAACCACCAGCCTAGCTGGTGGTTTTCGTTCACAAGTAAAAACCCCAAGGCTTACGCCTTGGGGTTTTTAATAATTTTTAATTAACCCATTGCTACAAAACTTTTTTTAGTTGCTTTGCAAACCGGGCAACACCAGTCCTCTGGTAAGTCGTCAAACTTGGTGTTAGGTGGAATTTTACGCCTTTTATCTCCACGGTCAGGGTCATACACATATCCACAATTCGCTACCTGACAACGCCACATATCCTTTGCTTCGGCCATAAATTCCTCCATAAGTTTTTAAATAAATTCAAACAACTAAGGGGTGAAAATTAGCTTGCACTAGTTGCTTTGCGAGCATTGCTTGCAAACACCATCATATTCAATGCGCGCTCCAGTAACCACAAAGTTATCAACCTTAATATTATCAACTTTAGGTGCAACTTGAGGCTGCATCACGTCACCAATACGACCACAATGAATGCAACGTACATGTTGATGCATGGAAGTATCACCATCAAAGCGTTTAATACTTCCAGCTGATTCAAGCTTAATTATTTCACCAGTTTCTGCCAAAAAGTCTAAATTGCGATATACTGTACCAAGACTAATACGCGGCATATGCTTGCGTACTATACTATACAGCTCATCTGCAGTGGGATGAGATTTAACCTTACGTAGCTCTTCTAGAATAATGGAGCGTTGCTTTGTCATTCTACTTTGTGTCATAATTCCTCCATTGATTGGTTCATTTATTAAGTCAAATAATTCTTAAACTTAACAAAATAACACCAACAAACTTTTTAAATCAATATTTTCGCAACAGTTTATTAATGGAAACTATTATCAAAAAGAAAAAATGTCAACGAAATATATTAATCTTTTTTTACAAGCAACTTACTCCACATCCATACTATGCAGCTAAAGGTTTTTTAGGGTCAGTAGGCATCATTTTTTGCATTATATAAACCACCAACATAATAGCTGCGCCCACTAAATCTGTCATTAAGTCTGGTGTAATCAAGGCAATGGCAGCAGCAGCTAGGGGCAATCGCTCCCAAACGTGCAAATTTCGCAACCAATAACCAACATTTGCAAATGACAACGAAATAATGCCAATGGACGCTGTAACAACATAGAATACAACTTCCATAGGTGTAGTGTTAATCATAAGCAAACCTGGGTTATAGCAGAAAATATAAGGTATCAAAAATCCTGCCAGAGCTAATCTAACCGCCATAAATCCTGTTTTATTGGGATCAGACCTAGCAATCCCTGCTGCAGCATAGGCCGCAAGAGCTACCGGTGGGGTTAAGTCTGCTAATATACCAAAATACATAATGAATAAGTGAGCCGCCATATCTGGCACTCCAAATCCCTTAATGGCAGGTGCAGCAATGGTTGCTAACACAATATATTTTGCAGTAGTTGGCAATCCCATACCAAGTACTATGGATGCAAACATGGTTAAGACCAAGGTTAGCATAAAGCTACCGCCTGACAGTGCCACAATTGCATTAGCAAGCTTTAGGCCCATACCAGAAAGTGTCACAACACCAATAACAATACCAGTACAAGCACAAGCAGCAGCCACTCCAAGGGCAAGGCGCGCACCATTTTCCATGGCTGCAAGAGCATCCTTACCATTCATGATATTACATTGAGTTAGGGCTTTACCCACATCTTCGTTATTTTCTTTTGTTATCTTAAACGTTTTCCAGTTATTGGCTAAAACTGAAATAATTACTGTAGTTAAAATACAGTAATACGCGGATTTTAAAGGTGTATATCCTTGCATTAACAAATAAATTAGTACAAATATAGGCACAAGCAAATATCCGCCCTCACGTAATACTTGCATGGTCACAGGCAAGCGCTCCACCGGAATACCTTTTAGCCCAAGGCGTTTTGCTTCCATATGAACCATAAAGCCTACGGCTAAATAATATAATAATGCTGGAATAATAGCAGTTTTTGCAATTTCAAAATAGCTCACTCCCAAAAATTGAGCCATAATAAATGCTGCAGCTCCCATGATGGGAGGCATAATTTGACCACCTGTAGACGACGCAGCCTCAACAGCTCCGGCAAAGTGCCCACGATAGCCAACACTTTTCATAAGTGGTATAGTAAAGGTACCTGTTGAAACAGTATTAGCTACAGAACTACCTGAAATAGTACCAAAAAATCCACTAGCAAGCACAGCCACCTTAGCCGGACCACCTACATATTTACCAGCTGCGGCAAGGGCCAAGTCAATAAAGAACTTACCCAAGCCAGTGCTATGCAAGAATGCCCCAAAGAGTACAAATAAAAACACAAAGGAAGCCGAAACCCCAAGTGGCATACCCAAAATACCTTCAGTAGTTAAGTACATATGGGCCACAATACGTGACACCGTAAACCCTTTGTGTCCCATAATGCCTGGTATATAGTTTCCATACAGGGCATAAAGTAAAAATATAAAAGCCACAAGAGCAATGGGTAAACCCACAATACGTCTTGTTGCTTCCAAAACTAGCACAATGGCCATTGTTCCAAAAATTAAATCAAGTTGAGTTGGTGGCCCTGCTTCTAATACTATTACATCGTAATTATAGACTATATAA
>CAYJLD010000035.1:16972-25476 GCA_964371195.1 uncultured Desulfovibrionaceae bacterium
ATATAACCACAGACCATAGCCCCAAGAATAGCTAAAATAATGTCATACCAAGGCAACTTATCTAAATTAGATTTACTTTTAGCCGGATATAGTAAGTATACTAAGGTAAGAACAAAACCTAAGTGAACAGAGCGTTGTATTTGTGGTGCAAAGGCACCAAAAGCCGCTGTGTAAAGATGGAATGCTGAAAAAGCAATACACAAGATTTTGATAAAGGTTTCAAAGTGCCCTTTGAATTGCCTATAGGTGGCCTCTTTATCATATTTAGCAACAATTTCAGATACATCAACAGTATCTTGCATTTGCTCTGCTACAGATGCATCTAACTTTCCATCCTTCAATGCTGAGCCATTAGCAGGATTTTTTTGTTCGACTTGATCTTTTTGACTCATGAGGCCCCCTTTATGTACTTAACAATTAACAATTCAACTCAACTGTTGCCATGCCACCTAAGCAAAATGCTTGTAAGAAAGACATTTGCTTAATATTTAGTGCCAAGGCCTGACCAGGTTTAACAAAGCTATCCAAGCTGAACCTAGTAAATTTATTTGTAAATAAATTAGGAACATATAACCTATGCTTGGCAATGCGTCCAACTCGTACATGTAGAGTTGGGATTATTAAATTAAAACCACTTATAATTATTTTTCCATCTTCAAAAACCATACTTTGGCCAGCTTCTGCCATGTGCGGTAGTCCAGCTCCAAAATCATGGTAAACAGTACGTTTTAAAACTATATCTTCCTCATTTACCACAAAAAACTCGTCTACTGGCGTAAGGGCAACTGAGTGCGTAAAACGAACAAAAAACTCTTTATTACTTAAGATAGGAGCAAGTAATACAACTTGACCCTGCACATTCTTTACTACTAGCCAATCCTGCTTAAAAAATGCGCCAAGTATTATTATTAAGCCCAACAATATGACTACAGCATATTTAAAATGAAGCATATACCCAACCCGATAAATAATGACATGCTGTAAAAACACAATTTTGCTATTTTATATGAGATTTATAGCACAGTTCCTAACAAAAAACAATGCTAATACAAATAAAAAAACGGCATGAAGTAAAACTCCATGCCGCAAAATTATCCAAATTTCAAAGAATTATTTTATAGCACCTTTTTCTTTCAAATATTTCTCGGCACCAGGATGGAAAGGAATGGTAATACCATCGGTAGCTTTCTCAATCATAATCTCTGAACCCTTATTGTGAGCCTTGGCTATATCGCCAACATTTTCGAATAATGTCTTGGTAATAAGATAGGCATCTTCATCAGACATATCCTTGTTTACAACCAAAATAGCTTGCACGGATAATGTTGGTACAGGGTTATCTTGACCTTTGTAAACTTTAGCAGGAATAGCGTCTTTTACAAGATATGGGAATTTTTTAACAACTGCATCAGCTTTGGGTCCATCAAGTGCCACAAAGACAACATCTTGAGCTGTTGTAATATCTTGAATGGCTGGGTTTGGTGTACCAATAGTAAATACAAAGCCATCAAGAGCACGATCTTTAAATTGGTCAGCAGTTTCACCATAAGGTAAGAATACAGGATCTACGTTTTTATAATCAAGACCGTAAAATTCAAAGATTTGACGGCAGTTTACTTCGTTACCACTACCACGAGCACCAACGGATACTTTTTTGCCCTTAAAATCTTCAAACTTCATAACGCCACTATCTTTGCTAGCTACAACGTGAACATATTCAGGATATAGACGAGCAATGGCGCGTACACCTTCTAATTTTTCTTTGAAAGGAGCAATGCCGTTATAAGCAGAATGGGCTACGTCATTTTGTAAAATAGCTAGATCAACTTCCTTAGCTTGAATAAGACGCATGTTTTCGCCAGACGCACCAGTGGTTTGTGCTGTAATAGAAAAAGCACCATCAGCCTTGGTGCTTAAAATTTGGCTAATAGCCCCACCTAATGGATAGTACACACCAGCAGTACCACCAGTACCCATGGTAAGATGTTTGGTTGCGGCAAAGGCTACCGATGAAGATAGTACTAAAGCTGCAGCTAATGTAAGAAGTAAAGCACGTTTCATGAAAACTCTCCTCATAAAAGATTAAATAATAAGCATACGGACATCATAAAATGCATGAAAATCCATCCACGATTATGCATAATAGCTCAAGTCATGAAATGGTGCAAGACTAAATAATTATCTTAGGAGTATTTTTCCACGTCAATCTCATTTTGTGAATTCATACGTCTATGTGTGAAGTTCGGTAAAGTTTTCACGTTGCAGCACCTCCGCTTCGCTTCGTCGCAGCAAATTGTTCAAAAAACATTCCCCAACCTCACACACTGACATTACTGACATAGAATTTTTTGTATATAAATTTGAAATGAGATTGACGTGAGTATTTTTCATTCATCAAAAAATCTAACTTGACCATTAATGACTTACAGTATATTGTGCCAATCTCAAACGCGCCCGTAGCTCAGTTGGACAGAGCAGGAGCCTTCTAAGCTCTTGGTCGGGGGTTCGACTCCTCCCGGGCGCGCCATTTTACCTAGTCCTAGGATATCTATGAGCACAAATCAAACGCAAGTTGACGTATTAATAAATGTTTTTGCAAAGCCATGGCAGACTGCTTTGTCCTTACTCTCCCTACTTAAACATAGCGGTCAATACATTGATAAGATATATTTTCATGAAGAACGTGCCATATCTGACTTTGAGCGACGTGACCATTCTGATATTTTAGATTTTTTAACAGAAAAAATAACCTACTTCACCCTACCCCATTGGATGTCTAGTAATGCAGTTGATGAATTAAGACTTGCAGAAGAAGCTTATCGCCTCTCCACCCGTTATCAATACGGATTTGAAAACTCAAACAAAAGTTATGTTCTTTTTATTCACAATGATATAGAAGTTTTAGGTGACATTGTTGGCCAGTATCTTATGCATATAAATGAAGCTACAGCCATTGGTCAGCTAGGTCAATGTTGGTGGTGTCCAGCTGGGCAGATGGGCATTTGCTCACCAGAAGGATACACTGAATTTAAGCCCAAATATCACCAACTTATGTATCTTTATAATAAGGATATGGACTATAATAATCGTCGTGCTTACAATTTAGGCCTTAAGCAAGAATTTTGGGAACGGCCTTGGCCCCTACCAGAATGCCGTATTAATGAGTGGTGCATGCTTGTTAATCTAGAAAAGGCCAGACCAGACACCATGCCCCATGGTCCTGCACGGCCCTTAGGGGGGCAATTTGCATCTGGGGCTAAAATTGGTGAAGATTGGGAGCATGTGGTAAATCTTGATACTGGAGTACAATGGTTTAGAGACATGCACAAACTTGGGCATAGTTTCAAACACTTTGACATTACTGATTATATTATCCATGACCGCAAAGGCAAGGTTGCTCTTAGCAGTGCTGAGACCTATGTACAAAATGAAACTGTGGCAAAAATTAAACTTCAAAAGATGTTTCCAGATTTTTTTGCCAAGGTGAAATAAAAATATATTTGCACCTTTCTTAATTGTAATAATCCTTATAAATTAAAGGCATATACTGCTTCGCTTCGCTCGCAATGACTTATCTCTTTGGCATTGCGAAGCAAACGCGGTTTGCTGTAGTTCATGCCCTTTAGGGTGTTTATGCCCTTTAGGGTGCAATCCATTCCTTTTGCCTTTGTCATCCATTGCGAAGCGCAAGCGACGAAGCGTATAGCATTTCACTATTCGCAGTGACCTAATAAAAAGCCCCTCATATCAGCGTGATATGAGGGGCTTTGGTTATATTATTTATTAAAGACTATTAGAAGCTACCATCTTTAATCTTGGTTTCTTCAACTAAGATGGTTACATTTTCTAATTGGCTAGTTATTTCAATGTACTTAGCACCATTTACATCATGCTCAGTACCCTTGGTCCAGTCACCGCCGCTAAAGTCTACTTGTTGGTTTTCCTTACCAAGACCTAAGTCTGCAAGCATTTGATCAACATCTTGTCCCTCAAATTCCTTACCAAGGATTACCATTTCAATATTAGTAATGTCACCATCAGTCATCTTATCAAGTACGGCATCCTTGCTAGCTTGGTCGTTTGCGGAACCAAGTAGTATATCAAGGTCGTTCTCACCGCCATCGATTAGAATATCATTGATGTCTAGTACAAGTAGATCATCACCGCTACCACCTAATAATGCGTCAGCGCCATTACCACCTACAAGTACATCGTTACCAGCTAGACCAAGAAGCACATCATCACCTTCTCCACCAAAGAGAATGTCGTTACCGTCTTGATCAGCACCATCGGTATCTTCCAATCCCTTAGCAATGGTTTTTAGCTGGTTAGGATCAGTTTTAGCTAAGTTATGCGCTGCTTCCACAAGGTCTTGTGCAAGCTTAGCACTTTCTTCTGCAGTTGTTGGTGAGTTTGGATCTTGCCCTGTTAACCTATCAACAGTGTACTTATTGCCATCAAGGCCAAGGCTATTAGCCAAACCTTGTAGGTCACTTAAGCTACTATCACCAACAAGCAAGTCCTTGCCACCTTGGCCATAAAGTGCATCACCACCAGTATTACCTACGATGATATCAGGGTCAGTTAAATCAGTAACTTTACCTTGGTCATCGGTAGGTTGCAACTTAGCAAACCATTCAGGGTTATTGATAATATACTTCATGGCTTCATTAGCAGAAGGTGTATAACCAGCAATGTTTACTTCATCAGCTACAGCTTCTCTAATTTGTGAAAGACTCATACCACCAATAATTAAGTCATCATTAGCACCAGCGTCAGCCACGTTATTTACGTCAGGTGTATATTTAACAGTGCCAGACTCAGTTTGGAAGAGCTTATCAGGATCAGTTGTAGTTGTTACCAAGTCAGCAACACCTAGGAAGTTTGACTCCATGGTAGATTGACTTATATCACCAAAACCTGTTGCAATAAATTGTCCATCACTACCTATGGAATAATTTAGTTTATCAATTTGGTCAGGTGTAAACTCAGAAGTGCTAGCATTACCAAGGCTTGTAGTACCATCTGGGTTAACAATAACAGCCCTTACTACAAGCTGCCAATTGCCATTGGCTAGCTCTTTAATCTCAAGCTGATAGTCATTGGAGGTGGTACCTTCTTTCTGTACAACAAGGCCTGCACCACCCCAAACAACGTATTCACCCTTAGCTATCCAAGGGTCATCGGCAGGAGTTTTGCCTACTACATCAAAATGAATATCTTGATCGCGTCCTTGGCCAAGCCAATTATAACTCTCTATATCAGCATATTTATCACCATGGATATCATCAAACTCAAATGGGTGCACTGGTCTTTCATAACTATCAGTTGGCTCACCATCGGTAATAAAGATAACTTTATTTTCAATGGGGTCACCAGCAGCATTGACTTTATCAGCTGTCTCAAACCACGAAGTAGAAAGCTTGAGCGCATTGTTATAATAAGTTCCACCGCTTGCTTGAATATCACCTTGAGTATCAACACCGCTTAGCTTTGAAATCATAGCATTAGCAGCATCAATAGAATTTTGTTCTGCAGTCTTTCCTGCACTATAGGTGTAGATGGCATTAACCGTATCACTTGCCAAGTACACATTACCATCCTTTAATACAAATTCTTGAGCATTTGCTTTGGTATTAAAGGTAATTAGCTGTAGGTTAATATCTCCACCAAAGTTTTTATCGGTAGTGTGGTTATACAAAGTTTCACCAAGGAACTTTTCAAGGGCAGCTTGTACTTCATGGTCCAAATCACCACTCGTTCCTTGTCCTTCAAGCATGCTACCAGATATGTCTAAAAGTATAGACACATTGTAGTCTTGACCAGGCACAATATAACCATTTTCACCAGCTAAAGGTACTAAGTTTGGATCGTCTGGATCATCGTCGTTGTCTGGGTTCCATGTACCACCAACACTTAGGTTAGTTACGTCACCGTCAGCGTCAGTAACCTTAATGTTTTCAGAATGGTTTACCACAGCGTCAGTAGCAGAGCCAGCTGGCTTTTGCATGCTTGCAAGCCAGTCTTCGCCATTACTTGAGCGAATGCTTAAATCTCCAGCACTAAGGGTCCATTCCTTGGTAACGTTGTCAAACGTAGCGGTGGCACCAGCACTAGTGGTTGACCAATTATTGCCAGTTTTTGTAAACACTGCATCATTAAACTCTATCTTACCAGCGGCGTCTGCACCAAGGTCTATTTGTACAAGACCTTCTGCCTTAGCATCGCCTGTGGCAACCATAGAAGTGTTACCAGTAGCTTCTGGAGCATCGTCAATGATTTTCACATCAACGTCACTAGAAACTGTACCTTCGGTAGTTTTAACAGTTACGTCAAAACTATCGCCCTGTGGTAGCTCTGTATCAGCAGTAGCTTTATCATGAGTTACAGCATTACTTAGAGTATAGTCATACTCAAGGTTCACACCATTAGGGCCATTATCAACAAGCTTAAAGTTAGTAAGGACGCCAATACCTGTATTAATGCTTGTGGAGCCACTTGCAAGTGTTCCATTTGCATTAAATGTTAAGTCATGACCGTCAATGTTGACCTTAATGGTATCAAGGTTATCAACAGTCTTGATGTTAATAGCACCCTTATCACTTTCAGCTGCAGATATGGCATTGGTGCCTGTAGCTAAAGCACTTTCATCAACTTGAAGAGCATTAGTTACAACTAATGGCTCTGGGAAACCAGCTTCTGTACCCTTAAAGGTTACGAGATGAGTATCAGAGTCACCGTCAGCATCAGTACCCTTTACGGCTATGCTTACATTACCGGTAAAGCCCTGAAGTTGCTCATAGGTCCATACGCCATTTGCATCCACAGTAAAGGTAAAGTATGGATCGGAAATGTCAAAGGTTGTATCACTGCCTTCAGGAAGATATTGACCTTCAACACCATAAATCGTTTGTGTGCCATCAGGATTATCAACAACTTCTAAGGTAACAACCTTAGGACTACCGTTAATATTAATAGTAACAGCATAGCCCACAGTACCTACATATTCAGGTATAGTAATTTCTAGTGATACTAAGTCATCAGCACCCTTGATATCAAGCGCACCTTTAACTTCACTGGAAGCCACACCATTGGTTATGGTACCAGCTGGCACTTCATAGTACTCATAATCCTGACCTTTATCATCTTGAGCAGTAAGAGGATCAGCATAACCGCCAGCACCGTCATTTTTATTACCAAGCACGATAACATCGTCAACGATATCAACATCAATGCTACCTTCAACAAATTCATCATCAACATCGGTTACAATAATCTTGAAGCTATCGCCAGTGGTTTTGTCACCTTTATATTGTTGCTCACCAAGCCAGGTTGGGTCTGTCACATCCTTGTTATCAGCATTAGCAGTACCATCTAGCTTTTCATCATGGTCATAAGTCTTAGTTTGTGTATAGGTATAATCAACTTCGCCACTTTCTCTATTAAAACTAAAACCAGTCAACGTACCATTCTCACCATAAATGGTAAGGTTTGCAAGCTGCTCGTCAGTATAAGTTGTAAGATCATAACTATATGGATCACCATTAACATCAAAACCTTCAATTACAAGACTCTTTAGCTGATCACCACCATCAATGGTAAATGAACCAGAAGCTGTATCGGTAACACCTGTGCTTGGCTCCTTACCACTTGCTGTCACACCGTCAACCGCTGCATCATAAGTGGTATGAGTAGCATTTGTGGTGTCTATGCTTGGGGCATCGTTTACGCCATTAACAGTAATATCAATGGTTGTTTCATCAAATGACTTATTATCGTCAGTAGTCTTTAAGGTGAAGCTTTCAGTTACATCTTCATCACCAAGAGCTTTTAGAGCATCAATTTGTGCTTGTGTTACACCAGATGTGTACTCATAAGTGCCATCAGCATTTACTACCAAGTTACCATATTGGCCTATTACGGTGATAGTACCAGTTGTACCAGTTGCATCACGATCAATGCTACCAGTACCATTGGTGGCTGTAATAGTTTGAATTACGCCGTCGCTATCAGCATCGCTAACAGCCCAAGTACCGCTGGCAGTAGTGTCACTACCATCAGTTACGCTAGTATTAGAGCTTGATACACTAATATCTGGTAAATCGTTGGTTCCATTTACTGTTACTGTAATGGTTACATCTACTGTAGTGGTTCCATCAAATACTTGCACAGTAAAGGTATCGGTATCTGTTTCGCCTTCGGCCAAACCATTAGCACTAGCCTGATCTACTACATAAGTATATTCACGAGTTGTTGGGTCAAAGCTAAGTGTTCCATAAGCACCATCACCATCTACTAAAGTATAGGTTAGCGTATCGCCATCCAAGTCAGTAGCTGCTGGAAGGGTTTGAGTTACAGACACTGTACCAACTACATCTGCGTTTGGATCTGCACCGGTAGTACCAGCTACACCAGTTTCTATAACGTCAAAGGCCGCATCAGTTACTGTTGGGGCATCATTAGCACCATTTACAGTAATATCAATGGTTGTTTCATCAAATGAC
>CAYJLD010000036.1:0-24040 GCA_964371195.1 uncultured Desulfovibrionaceae bacterium
CGCCTCGACCTGCAACTTTGGCTTCCACATCCCCGTCGAAACCAATGCGCCCCCATTAACAGTTGGGCATACTAAATTAAGCATTTTTCACAAAAAGGCAAGGTTTAGTTATTTATCAACTATACTAGAGTGTTGTTTGTATTTTTTGTATCTTGCATAAACCCAATAACCAAGGCAAAGTGAAACAACATAGAGAATGGCACTATAAAAAGTATTCATTCTTGAGTTTAACTGTAAACCACTTCCCATCATGGCAAATATAAAGTTTTGAGCTAGAAATCCAATGATTGAGCCACCCAAAAAGGATTTAGCTGGAATACGGCTAATACCGGCTAAAAAATTGGTAAGAAAGTTACTCCCCAATGGAACAATGCGCACCACAAGGCTTAATAAAAAAGGGGATTGGCAAATAAAATCATTAAAGCTTCTAAGTTTATGTCCGTATTTTTTGTTTATCCATTCTTGGCCCACAAAGCGTGCATAGCTAAAGCAAATTATACAGGCAATGGCTGTCCCAATAGTTGCAAAAAGAGTTCCTTGCCATAAGCCAAAGACATAACCGCCAGCAAAACTGCAAATTTGTCTTGGTACCCCCATGGAAATAAGCATTGTAATAACAATGATATAAATAAAAATCCCCCATAAACCTTTAGGTCGTACATATATATCCATCCATTTTTCACTAGCAGCTTGGTCAAAATCAAAGGCAAGCCAAACACAAATAATAACACTTAGGTATATGGCTAAAGAAGTTATGCGGAATATAAAATTACTTTTCACTGCTTAGCCTTATGCAACCAGAGCAAGGGGAGGATTAATAGTTCACCCAAAAATAAAAATATATCATTATCGACATAGCCAATAACACATAAACAAATAGCGCCCAGAATAGCAATTATAAATGAAGAGTGTGGGCGAAAGAAAAAGTAAATCTGTAATATTATACCACATATAAGCAATAGTGGCCCCACGTAAAGATTCCAGTGCAAGTAAGAAAGCATAAATTTATCATAATCTACATATGAAGGCATTGCAAATTGCAAAATGAGGATTATATTTTTTAAGGCATTTTACAAGGTATTAAAAAGTAAAGTTTATTTTACTAAAAAGTATTAATATTATTTACAAAATTAAGTTTACAACTGGAGAATATATGATCAACTTAACTCCTCGCGAAGTAGTAGCAGAGCTTGATAAATATATAGTGGGCCAAGAGCAGGCTAAAAAAATGGTAGCTGTAGCTGTGCGCAATAGATGGCGTAGAAGTAGGCTCTTGCCAGAATTAAGAGATGAAGTGGCCCCTAAAAACATTATAATGATGGGACCAACCGGAGTTGGAAAAACAGAAATTGCAAGGCGTTTAGCTAGGCTATGTGGTGTTCCCTTTGTGAAGGTAGAAGCTACAAAATTTACTGAAGTAGGTTATGTAGGGCGTGATGTAGAGTCCATGGTTCGCGACCTTATGGAAATTAGTATAAACCTTGTGCGCGAAGAAGAAAATGCGCGAGTGAAGGAAGCTGCTGAAGCGGCAGCGGAGTCACGTTTACTTGACCTTTTGTTGCCAGCATCATTTGGTGGTGATGGTAGCCGTGATAGTACACGTGAAAAACTACGCCAACAATTGCGTCAAGGTTTTATGGATGATCGTGAAGTGGAAATGGAAGTCTTAGAGCAGTCTGGCCCAAGCATTGATATTTTTGCTATACCTGGTATGGAGGGTATGGGTACACAAGTTAAGGATATGTTTGGCAAAGCTTTTCCACCAAAGCCTAAAAAGCGCAAGATGAAAATTGGTCAAGCTTTTAATGTGTTAGTTCAAGAAGAGTCTGGCAAGCTTGTTGATGAGGATTCAATCATGGATAGGGCGCGTGAGCGCGTGGAGCAGGGTGGTATTATTTTTATTGATGAAATTGATAAAATTGCTAGTACATCAAGTTCTCGCTCTTCGGATATTTCACGCGAAGGAGTACAACGTGACCTTTTACCCATTGTAGAAGGTAGTGTTGTGAATACTAAATATGGTATGATTAAAACAGATCATATTTTATTTATTGCGGCTGGGGCTTTTCATTTTAGTAAGCCTTCTGATTTAATACCAGAATTGCAGGGGCGTTTTCCATTACGTGTTGAATTGCAAGCACTTGGTCGCAAAGAATTTTTACGTATCTTAACAGAACCAGATAATGCCTTAACACGTCAATATATGGCTCTACTTGAAACGGAAGGAGTTAAAATCACCTATACTGATGACGGTTTAGAGGAGATTGCAGCCTTTGCAGAGGAAACCAATACTCAAACTGAAAATATCGGTGCGCGCCGTCTTTATACCATAATGGAAAAAATCTTAGCAGATATTTCATTTGAAGCTCCAGAAAAGTCTGGTACAGAACTTGTGGTTGATAAAGTGTATGTTGAAGAACACTTACAAGATGTTCGCGTAGATAAAGATTTAACTCGCTATATTTTATAAGAATTAAAAAGTTGATGTATCACTTTAACATGAGTAGTTTAAGTTATGAACTCAACAATTAGGGCTTGGATATGCGCCATGCGTCCGCGCACCTTACCCCTGTCACTCTCAGTGATCTTTTTGGGAGCAGGGCTAGCTGCAAGTCATGGTTTTTTTTCTTGGACTATTCTTTTATTTACTGTAATATTAGCTATTTTACTACAAGCTCTTTCTGACTTTGCCAATGATTATGGTGATGCAAAAAATAATCTTGATGGAGAAGATAGAGTTGGACCAACTCGCACTGTTTCTTCTGGTGCTATTACACCAAAACAAATGCTTAAAGGAATTTACCTTGTTATTACACTAATTTTTATCAATGGCATTATACTTTTCAGCCTAAGTTTTGGTAGTAATGTATGGAAATGGTTGATATTTGGACTTTTGCTTTGCTTTGCTGTTTGGGCCGCTATATCCTATACCATGGGAAAAAAACCATATGGCTACAGGGCTAGGGGAGATTATTATGTATTTATCTTTTTTGGACTTGTTTCTGTGCTTGGCTCATACTATCTTTACACCGATACTTTAACTAGTGCACTATTATTACCAGCCACTGCTGCAGGTTTACTATCCACTGCGGTATTAAATATTAATAATACTAGAGACATGGAAGGTGATAAAAAAAATGGTAAATATACTATAGCCATTAGACTTGGAGCAAAGGGGGCAAGGGTTTATCAAGTATGTTTGGTATCTTTTGCAATTGTGTGTTGGCTTATTTATCTTGCCACAACATTTGCGCCTTGGGCTGTCTTACTCATACTTCTTGCTCTACCAATTATAAAAAGTACACATAGGGTATTTAATACATATGATACAAGTATATTAAATCACCAACTTAAAGTAACAGCTTTAAGTATTGCCTTTTTTCATATTTCCATGGCAATCATACTTGCACAATTATGATTGCTTCTTTTTAAGCCAATATTCAAGCGTGTTATATAATATATTTGGATCAATTGGTTTTGTTATATGATCATTCATGCCGTTTTTTAAGCTTTTTTCTTTATCTCCTGCCATGGCATGAGCAGACATGGCAATAATAGGTAATGTATTAAACTTAGGGTTTTGGCGAATTAGCTTAGTCGCAGTTAAGCCATCCATAATTGGCATTTGAATATCCATTAGTACAATATCATAACCTGCTTTATTTAGCATCTCAATAGCTTCTTGCCCGTCATTAGCTATATCTATGGTATAGCCAACATTTTGCAATAGCTCCTTAGCTATAATTTGATTAATTTGATTATCCTCAACTAATAATATGTGGCCAGTATATGATTTTTTTTCATTAACAGCACTCATATCAATAATAGGATTAGCTTCATGCTCTTCTTGGGCCAATTCAAAGATAGTTGTAAAATAAAAAGTTGAACCTTGCCCAAGTACACTTTCAACCCATATATCACCTTGCATCATTTCAACAAGATTTTTAGATATGGCAAGTCCAAGCCCAGTGCCACCATATTTACGCGTAACTGAAGTATCAGCTTGAGTAAAAGCAGTGAAAAGATTCTTAATTTGCTCTTTACTAAGTCCAATACCTGTATCAGAAACTTGAAAATGACAATGTAGTTTATTATTACCTTGAATAGTGCATTTAATCTTTACATCTACACTACCTTTGCTGGTGAATTTGATGGCATTACTTACTAAATTGAGTAGAACTTGCTTTAACCGTAAGGGATCGCCAAGTAAATTTGTGTGTGCAAATTCGCAACGTTCTATACTATAGCTTAAGCCTTTTTCTTGAACAGTAGGCTCTAAAAGGCTTTCTAGTTCGCTACTTACCTCATATAGAGTAAATGATGTGTACTCCATTTGAAGCTTACCAGCTTCAATTTTAGAAAAATCAAGAATATCATTGATAATCCTCAGTAATTCCTTAGTGGAGAACAAAGCTTTTTGCATGAAATTTGTTTGTACTTTATCAAGCTCAGTGGCTGATAAAACATGTAATAAACCCAAGACACCATTCATAGGTGTACGTATTTCATGACTCATATTGGCTAAGAATTCACTCTTAGCCATAGCACTTTTTTCTGCGGCAATCCTTGAAAGTTCAATATCACTAAGCATTTTTTTAGTTTCACGTAAGTCTAAAACATAACCAATATAAAGTTCTTCATGCTCAATATTTGCACGAATAAGTGTTATATCAACAGGCAAAGCTTCATCATCGGCGGTGAAAAGCAGTATCTCAAAATTTGTATAACCATCTTCCTTAGCGCGTAAAAAATTTTCTTGTAATATTTGTCCAGAATCTTCACCATTAGGTTGATTGCGTGGTAAATAGTTCATGATAGTATCAATATACTCTTGTTTAGAGCTCATATTCATAATTTCAAGAGCTTTGTCATTACAATCAAAGATTTGAAAATCAGCATTAAGCAAATTAATACCCATAGGTATACCATTTAATATGGCTTCAGTTCGCTTTTCAGCATTTTTAGATTTTTTAATGTTTTCTTCTAGTTCTCTCAAATCTCTTAAATAACCAATGGCAACGTATTCACCATTATGCTTAGCCCGAATTCCTTTAATTTCTGAAGGCAACTCTTTACCATCAACAGTTCTACCCATCCAATAGCAACTAGTTGAGCCTTCAATCAAAACTTTAGTAATTTCTTGACGCATACGCTCAATGGAATTTACACCATCTGGTTGGATTTCTGGAAATAGGGTGGGGAAGTTGTCTAAAAATTCTTGAGCTTCATTCAAACCAAAGGCCAAAGCTAAAGCCTTGTTACAATCAACAAGGTTGCCATTTTTATCCCAAATTAGAGCCCCGAAAGGACTTTTATCTAGCATAACCTTGGCATAAGCATCAGCATCGTGTTTATGAGAAGAGGCTTCTTTTCCTTCTTTGATACTAGCTAGCTGATTACGTAATTGCTCAAGCTCGGCTTTAAGAATATTATATTCTTCAAGCGACACCGTATTATCATAAGATTTAATTGTTTCTTTTTTCATATTATAATAATTAGTAATCCTAAAATACTTGAAGCCCAAATAGTATATACATTCTCATTTTATAAATGTCTATATCTAATCATCCATGAACAATTAAATTTTATCCACTTAAAGACTTTATTTCTTCAGCATTTAGTTCTCGAACCTGTCCAGCCTCTAAATCACCCAACAATACATCTCCCTGTGCAATGCGTATTAACTTAAAAATTGTCAAATCTAAGTCACGACACATACGTCGAATTTGTCTATTTATTCCTTGAGTTAGGGTCATTTCTAACAATGTGGTGTTGGTATTTTTATTGGGCTTGCGCACAATCTCAACCTTAACTGGTGCAAGCTTTTCTCCCTCTTGCAAAGTCATACCACCTTGCATGATATTAAGCATAGCTTCGCTGACTTCTTCGCGCACAAGTACTCGATATGTTTTGGTAAGGTCATGACTAGGATGAGCTAACTTTTGAGCAAAATCTCCATCATCTGTTAAAATTAATAGTCCTTCTGAAAAATAATCCAGACGACCAACACTAAATAGGCGCTTATCTTTCCATTTTTTAGGCAATATATCAAAAATTGTACTACGACCTTCAGGATCATAAGCTGTACACATGGTTTGCACTGGTTTATGCAGCATTAAATAGCAACGCTTAGAACTACGCAACACTTCTTGACCATTAAGGCAAATACTATCATTTGGTAAAACACGATGGCCAAGCTCCGTAACTTGTTTACCGTTGACCATAATTTTTCCAGCAACAATTAATTCTTCAGCCTTACGCCTAGAGCAAATACCTGCATCAGCTAAAGCCTTATTAATACGTACACCCATTGCTTGTTTATTTTGATTTTTACCTTGAGTCATGCTTGTCCTTTTTGTTCGTTTTAAGCGCTTAAAAAAAAATTTTTGATCTTAGTATCAAGTAAATTTATCTAATGGCTAAAATAAAATTAGTACAGCCATTATGTGATTTTTTTCAACGCGCATCTAGGATAATATGCAATGGGAAAAAACAAAAGCATCAATATTTGCGGAAAAAAAATAGCTCTTGGTAATTTGTAAAGTGCATAATTTGTAAATAGTGTTAAATCATTTTAACTGCCTGAGTTTATATATAATTCAATTTATCAAAGTTTACATAATTACCATTATGGGACATGGATGTATGAAAAATAGTTATTTGAACATAGGTATAGCTACCCTATCTAAGGTTAGAAAATACATAAAGATGGCATCTATACTACCTATGATAATTTTTGAAGCTTACAAATAAAATTTACTAAATTTATAGTGGTTAAATATTAATAATAAATTGAAAATACGTATTAAATAATTATTTTATCATAATTTTTCTTTAAAAATATCTTTATATGCAGGCTTGCCATGTCTGCAAGCACCAAGTATAAGAAAGAGATAAAGGCAAAAATGCCACATAAATTTTTAGCAGTCCTATAAGGAGTTTTTATGGGATTTTTAAGTGCGTCATGTAGTTTTACTCGTTTTCGTATCATTGATGACATTCCAAAGGATTTATGGGAACAAATTCCAGATAAGCTTAAGCAATTTGCTTTTCAAGATATTGATGAAGTACCTTTAGAGCGTGCTTTTGGTTGGACTTGTTTTGAAGATATGCTTGATATGCAATGGCATACTGCTCCACCTCAAAAAGGTGCATACATTGTTTTTTCTTTGCGTTTGGACACAAGGCGCATACCGGCTGGAGTTATTAAAAAACATTTTGCCATAGCATTAAGGGATGAAAAGCAAAGCTTAATTGAACAAAATAAAAAATTCATCAGCCGTGAGCGTAAAAAAGAGTTAAAAGAACAAGTGATTATACGTTTACGTAGTCGTTTTTTACCAGTTCCAGCTGAGTTTAATGTTATTTGGGCAACTGATAGCAATTATATTTGGTTTGCCTCAACGCAAGGTAAGATGATTGATATGTTTATGGAATATTTTACTCAAACTTTCGATTTACACCTTGAGCAAATGATACCCTATAACCTTGCCATGGGTATGTTAGATGAAGCCAAATTAACTCATCTTGACCGCCTTGAGCCTACACATTTTGCCACGGAGTAAATAATGAACACATCATATCTTGGTGAAAGTACAGATATTATTTTAGGTCAGGAGTTCTTGACTTGGTTGTGGTATAAAAGTGATACAGCTCCTAAGTCATTTATAGATAAAAAGGGCGTGCCCTTTTCTGTCTCCATGGAGCAACGCATTGTTGTCCAAGGTGGTGAAGGTGATAATCTTGAAACTGCTTCAGTTTCTGGTTCTCTCTCTCCTTTACGTGAAGCGCGCCTTGGGCTTGTAACTGGTAAAAAAGTCACTAGAGCTATTGTGCGCTTGGAGCAAAATGATCTAGACTGGCAATTATCCTTAAGAGCAGAAGACTTGTCTTGTAACAGCTTGCGCACTCCAAAGATTGAGAAAGAAGCTGAAGACGATGACCCAGATGCATTTTTACTTGAAAAAATTTATCTTATGGAGCTTTGCCTTGGATTAGTTGATGCGTTGTATGCTCAATTTTTAGCATTACGCTTATCCAATGAATGGTCAAGTGAAGTACGTAATTTACAAGCCTGGATGAGCTCTAATTAATAAGCTCTAATGAAAATTATGCATTAAGGTTTTACTTTATGCATTTTAGTGGAAGAATAATGTCATCAACACAGATATATACAAAACACAAGCAACTTTCTATGCTTACGCTACGTATCTTGCGCAAATTAGCATGGATGCTGGTTGTGTTTTGGGGCATTACTGTAATTAGCTTTGCAGTAATTCATTTAGCCCCAGGTTCTCCAACTGATATGGAAACCACTCTCAACCCTTTAGCTGGTGAGGCTGCTCGTCAACGCTTAGAAGCCTTATATGGGCTTGATAAGCCACTTTATGAACAATATGCCAATTGGCTATGGCGCTTAGCCCATTTAGATTTTGGCAACTCCATGTCCTCAGATCCAAGGCCAGTTTTAGATAAAATCATGGAAAGACTACCTTTAACTGTAGGCATGAACATTACAGCTCTAATTCTAACCCTTGGCATAGCTATTCCCATCGGAGTTTTATCGGCTTGGAAGCAAAACTCTTGGCTAGATAAAAGTATAACCATATTAGTTTTTTTAGCTTTTGCCATGCCAGGATTTTGGCTAGCTTTGCTATTAATGTTATTTTTTGGTATTGAGCATAATTTGTTGCCTATATCTGGTTTAACATCCCTAGGATATGACCAACTCTCAACACCTGCAAAAATTTGGGATATTATTTCACATTTAATTTTGCCCATTACTGTTTATACAGTGGGAGGCATTGCTGGTATGTCAAGGTTTACTCGCTCATCTATGTTAGAAGTATTACGCCAAGACTATATTTTGACAGCTAAAGCCAAGGGTTTACCCACTAATAAAATTGTTTTCAGCCATGCACTGCGCAATGCTTTATTACCTGTCATTACCCTGCTTGGCCTATCCATACCAGGCCTAATTGGTGGCAGTGTGATTATTGAGTCTATCTTTGCCCTACCCGGCCTTGGCCAACTTTTTTATGCTGCTGTAATGGCTCGTGACTATACCATGATAATGGGCAACTTAGTGCTTGGCGCTGTACTCACTCTACTTGGCAATGTGCTTGCTGATATTGCTTATGGTTTTGCTGACCCTCGCATTCGCACTACAAAGGAGCTAAGATAATGCCTAGCTCCAACTTATACTTAGGAAGAAAGCTAAAGAAACACATGATGTTTACCTTGGGGTTAAGCTTGGTTGGATTTATGTCTATAGCCGCCCTCTTAGCTCCTTGGCTAGCTCCATATGACCCCACAGCATTACATTTAGATTCCATATTGCTACCACCTTGCGAGGCCTTCCCTCTTGGTACTGATCAATTGGGACGCGATGTGCTTTCACGGCTACTTTATGGTGGACGAATTTCACTTTGGGTAGGATTTGTGGCCGTTGGGATTTCTGTAAGCATAGGTCTTTTTTTAGGTCTTATTGCAGGATATTTTGGCGGTATAATAGATGAAATTGTCATGCGTGGTGTTGATATAATGTTATGTTTTCCTTCATTTTTTCTCATTCTTGCCATTATAGCATTCTTAGAGCCAAGCTTAAGTAATATTATGATTGTTATTGGCTTTACCTCTTGGATGGGGGTTGCCCGTTTGGTACGTGCTGAAGCACTAACTTTAAGAGAAAGAGACTTTGTAGCTGCAGCAAAACTTAGTGGAGCTAAAAGTAGTCGCATTATGCTAGTACATATTCTACCCAATGCCCTAAGCCCTGTATTAGTATCTGCCACCTTGGGCATTGCTGGTGCAATCTTGGTGGAATCATCTTTAAGTTTTTTAGGGCTTGGAGTTCAACCACCGGTAGCCAGTTGGGGCAACATGCTTCTTGAGGGAAAAAATGTTTTAGAAATAGCACCTTGGATGTCTTTATATCCAGGAATTGCCATTCTTATTACTGTATTAGGTTATAATTTACTTGGAGAAAGCTTGCGCGATATGCTAGATCCAAGACTTAGTCGATAAAGTAGGACGCAATATGCTAGAATTTTTGAGAATACAAAACCTTGCTCTCATTGAAAACATGGAACTTGAATTTGTGTCTGGAATTAATGTGCTAACTGGTGAAACTGGAGCTGGTAAGAGTTTTATATTAAAGGCCATAAATTTCTTACTGGGTGAAAAAATGCCAGCTAATATGGTACGTCAAGGTTATGAAAAAGCTCAAGTTGAAGCCATATTTATACATAATGAACAAGAACTGTTTTTACGACGTGAGCTCATGGCAGAAAGTGGTCGCAGCCGATTATATATTAATGATGTTTTGAGCTCTCAAGATTTAGTGCGAGAATTGCGCCCTAATCTTATTGTACATACAAGTCAACATGGACAGCAAAAACTTTTACAAGCTAGCTATCAGGCTAAACTTATAGACAATGCACTTCCAAATAAGGAAATCTTAGAACAAAGAGATAATTTACTTCAAGCTTTACATAAACTTAGTAAACAGCGTACAAATATGCAAGAAAAGTTTAGCAATCTTGCAGAACGACGTGAACTTTTAGAAATGCAACAGGCAGAAATTGATAAGGTTGCACCTAAGGTAAACGAAGAGGAAGAACTTGAGACCCTACGCGCTGAAGCCAAACAAAACTCCGAGCAAGCTGAAAATTTTGAAAGAGCCCTTGGTATATTGCATGGTAATGAAACTATAGGGCTTATGGACTTATTAAATAGTTTTGAGCGACAAATAGAGAATATTTCAACATATGATGAAAGTTTTGAGCAAGATTTAGCAGCCATTACAGCTTTGCGCGAGCTTCTGCCACATATGGAGTCACGTATGCGTAAAACATCATATGGTTCCGAAGTTGATATGGATAGCTTAGAATCACGTCTTTATGCCTTATCTCAGCTGAAAAGAAAGCTGCGTCGCCCCTTGGATGCAATATTAAAGCTTAGAGAAGAAATTACCGAAAATATATCATTTTTAGATTCATGTTCCCTTGATCTTAAACAATTAGAGCGTGAGGAGGCAAATTTAGTTCAAAAACTTAAAGCAGTACTTGATAAAATAATGGCACAACGACGAGCGGCTGCCAAGGAATTTAGCCAAAACCTTGAAAACGCTCTAGCTGGTTTAGGCTTTTCTAATGATGTACAGGTAATAGTAGATTTTTCACCTTTCAGTATATGGCCAGGCCTTGAGGATGAAAAAGCGCGCATACTTTGGGCACCCAACCCAGGGCAAGCTCCACAACCTCTAGATAAAATAGCTTCTGGCGGAGAGTTATCACGCTTTTTATTGGCCCTTGTTAGCATAGAAAATAGCAATGAAACTGCTACTTATATTTTTGATGAAGTAGATGCTGGCATTGGCGGGATGACTTTACATAAAGTTGCTGAACGCTTGAAAAATCTTGCACTTGAACGTCAAATGTTACTTATTACTCATTGGCCACAATTAGCAAATAAAGCTGCTAAACATTTTTATGTTTCTAAATTCACACGAGATGGAAATACCTTTACTCTATGCCAAACCTTAAATGCTGAGGAGCGAGATGTAGAGCTTAAGCGTATGACTGGTGACGCATAATCAAACAATATTAATGGAGAAAACTCATGCACCTTGACCCATATTATTACCCATACCCCTCTAGACGAAACGTAGTTTTTGCAACGCAAGGCATGGTTGCTACGTCTCAACCTTTAGCAGCTCAAGTCGGATTACATATTTTACGTCAAGGCGGAAATGCTATTGATGCAGCCATTGCCACAGCAGCAAGCCTTACTGTACTTGAACCTACTAGTAATGGTATTGGTGGCGATGCTTTTGCTCAAGTATGGGTTAATGGTAAATTATATGGTCTTAATGCCAACGGACCATCTCCTGCTCTACTAAACCTTAAAGCAGTAAATGATGCTGGTCATACCGATATTCCCCAACAAGGGGTTTTGCCTATTACAGTACCGGGCGTGCCAGCAGCTTGGGCTAGCTTAAATGAACGCTTTGGTAAACTTTCCTTACAAGAATGCCTTAAACCAGCTATTAATTATGCAGAAAAAGGTTTTCCTGTGGCACCAATTACGGCAAAATTATGGGCCGATGCCCACGCCACATACACTGCTTATACAAATAAAACCAATGATGAAAGCTTAAAGCCTTGGTTTAATACTTTTACCCCCATGGGCCATGCACCAAGAGCTGGTAGCATTTGGCGCTTACCAATGCAAGCACAAACTCTTGATTTAATAGCACAAAGCAAAGCGCAGGCCTTTTATAAAGGTGAATTAGCTCAAGCAATAGATAAATTTATGCATGAGGTGGGTGGCCTTTTAAGAGGTGAAGACTTACAAGATTATGCGCCTGCATGGGTTGAACCAATTTGTATGGAATATGCAGGACATAAAGTTTATGAGCTTCCACCAAGTGGGCAGGGGCTAATATGTTTAATGGCCTTAAATATTATGAAAAATATTGACTTTGGTGCTAGCGATGACCCAGAAACAATACATAGGGTTATTGAGGCTACTAAGTTTGCCTTTGTTGAAGGTTTAGAACATATTGCAGACCCAAAACATATGCGTATCAATATTGATGAATTACTACATAGCGATTATGGCTTAGAGCGTGCCCAGCAAATACAAAAAACGGCCACCGATCCCCTACCCTTAAATCAATATAAAGGTGGTACAGTTTACCTTGCAACCGCAGATAGTGAAGGCAATATGGTGTCATACATCCAAAGCAATTATACAGGTTTTGGTTCTGGTGTTGTTGTTCCAAACACTGGTATTGCTTTACAAAATCGTGGAGCTTGTTTTAATACAAAACCTGACCACCCAAATTGTGTAGAGCCCAAAAAACTAAGCTATCACACCATTATTCCAGGATTTATTATTCCTAACAATCATGAGAACTCGCAAGAATGCGATAGTGCTTTTGGTCCGTTTGGCCCTTTTGGAATGATGGGAGGATACATACAACCTCAAGGCCATATCATGCTCATGCACCGCACACTTAACAATCACCTAAACCCACAAGCCGCCTTAGATGCACCAAGGTTTAGATGGATAAATGGGCGCACCATACAAGTAGAACACAATTTCCCCCACTCCCTAGCTTACGCATTAAAGCGTAAGGGGCATGACATATGTTATGGACAAGTGGATGATACTGACTTTGGACGTGGCCAAATTATCTGGCAACAAAGAGATAAACAGAATAATATTTCTTACATGGGAGGCACAGAACCAAGAACCGATGGGCAAATAGCAGCATTTTAGTATTACTTTTTTACAAAGAGCAATACAATTTTTAACAATATTTAATATTTTATTGTAATATGATTAGGGTCTTAGGATAAGATTAGTTATATTTTTTTGTTCTACACCTTCACATATTCTTTTTTTAATCTTATATATATTCTTGGCGTACGAAAAACAAATACGCCATTTTGCATTGCCATATGCTTTGTACAAGTTAGGCCACATATGACTGCAATGATTCATAAGGAGAATTTATGACAAATTTACGCAAACTTTCAGCATGCTTTACTCTATGTTTTATGCTATTAGCCACTGTAGCTAAAGCAGCTGAACTACCAAACTTTACCCAATTAGCTGAAAAAGCTGGTGCCGCTGTGGTAAACATTGGCACAGAAAAGCATGCTAAAAGCGGGCCCAATAATAATAAATTTAATGATTTCTTTCGCAATGTTCCTCCAGGATTTGAAAAATTTTTTGAACAATTTGAGCAATTTCACGAAAATCAACCTCAACGCAAACAACGCTCCCTAGGTTCTGGTTTCATTGTATCATCTGATGGATATATTGTTACCAACTACCATGTTGTTGAGGGTGCAGATATTATTAATGTTAATTTGCAAGGAGCCACTGGCAAAGCTGAATCTATCAAAGCTACTCTAGTTGGTTCTGACGAAGAAACAGACATAGCATTATTAAAAGTTGACGTTAAAGAAACACTGCCATTTTTAACTTTTGCAAACTCTGATAACGCAAAGGTTGGAGAATGGGTACTTGCCATTGGGAATCCCTTTGGGCTTGAGCATACTGTAACTGCTGGTATCTTATCTGCTAAAGGTCGCAATATTAATGCTGGCCCCTTTGATAATTTCCTACAAACCGATGCATCCATTAATCCTGGTAACAGCGGCGGTCCATTACTCAATATGCAAGGTGAAGTTGTTGGTATTAACACAGCCATTATAGCCAGTGGTCAAGGCATTGGTTTTGCCATTCCAAGCTCTATGGCAGCTCAAATTACTGAACAATTAAAGTCGAGTAAAAAAGTTAGTCGTGGTTGGATTGGCGTCACAATACAGGACCTTGATGAAAACTCTGCCAAGGCCCTTGGTCTTGAAAAGTCTCAAGGAGCACTTATTGGTAGCGTTATGCCTGGCGAGCCTGCAGATAAGGGTGGCGTAAAAGCTGGAGATGTTGTTATCTCAGTAAATGGCAAAGATATTGAAGATTCTGCTGGTCTTTTACGTGCTATTGCCGAACAAAAACCAGGTAGTAGTACAAAAATAGTGGTACTGCGTAATGGTGAAAAGAAACAACTTACTGTTACTCTTGGTGAGCGCACTCAAGACCAACTTAATGCTCAACGTGGCGGAACAGACAAGCCCACTAAGGAGCATGAAGCTGCAGGTCTTGGTATTGCAGTACGCCCACTTACAGCTGATGAGGCACGCCAACTTGAAGTACCTAAGGGACATGGATTACTTATAGTTGATGTTGAACAAGGTAAATCTGCTGCTGAAGCAGGTCTTAGGGTTGGTGATGTTATTTTAGCTGCTAACATGAGTCCTGTAAAAAACACACAAGAACTTGCAAAGATTATAAAAGAAGTTACTAAACGTGGAGCTGTAATGCTTCAAATAAATCGTCGCGGTGATACATTCCTTAGGGCTGTGCCCCTTGGTAAAAATACCAATCAGGAAAAAAATAAGTCAAAGAAGTAAATGAATTTAAGCCCCCATTTGGGGGCTTTTTCAAGCTAACGAGTAGGATTTAATATGTCAGTACACCCGCATGCAGGAAAATTACCAACATTTGAAATGCTTTGTAATATTCCAGAACTTATGTCTTCATATTATACTGAATTTCCATCTCCCAACAATATTGAAGAACGTGTTGCTTTTGGCACTTCAGGGCATAGGGGCACATCATTAAAATGTAGCTTTAACGAAGAACACATCTATGCAATTTCGCAGGCTGTTTGTGATTATCGTAAACAAAATAATATTACTGGACCGCTTTTTCTTGGCTTAGACACCCATGCCCTTTCTGAAGCTGCATATCGTTCAGCTATAGAAGTACTCGTGGCGAATAAGGTTCAAGTATATATTGCAAAAAATGGAGGATTTACTCCTACCCCAGCCATTTCTCATGCAATTTTAACTTGGAATTATAATCATCCAGACAATCTTGCTGATGGTATTGTTATAACACCGTCACACAATCCTCCACAAGATGGAGGATTTAAGTATAACCCACCCCATGGTGGGCCTGCAGAAAGCAACATTACAAATATTATTGAAGCACGTGCTAATAATCTTTTAGAACAAGATAATAAGGATGTGCGACTTATAGCATATAGCTCTGCCCAAAAGTCTTCGCTAGTTTGTGAATTTGACATATTAAACAATTATATTAATGATTTAGAAAGCGTTATTGATTTGCAAGCTATTGCTAGCTCTGGACTAAAAATTGGTGTTGACCCTCTTGGCGGAGCAAGTATTGCTTTTTGGGAACCTATTGCTACAAAATATAAGTTAAATTTAAGCATTGTAAACAAAGAGCATGACCCAACTTTTCGCTTTGTACCTTGCGATAAAGACGGGAAAATTCGCATGGATTGTTCGTCACGCTATGCCATGAATAGCCTATTAAATATTAAAGATAATTATGATTTAGCCTTTGGTTGTGACCCTGATGCTGATAGACATGGAATTGTTACCCCATCGGGGCTTATGAACCCCAATCATTATCTTGCTGCTGTAACTGCATATATATTTAATGCAAGACCCAATTGGAATAAAAATGTTGGTATTGGCAAAACCCTCGTAACTTCGGCCATGTTAGATAGAGTTGGCACATCACTTGGGCGCAATATAGTTGAAGTTCCGGTAGGTTTTAAATGGTTTGTTCCATATTTACAAGACGGTAGCTGTGGGATTGGCTGTGAAGAAAGTGCTGGCGCCTCTATACTGCGCAAAGATGGTCGCGCATGGACTACAGATAAAGATGGTATCATGCTCTGCTTGCTCGCTGCTGAAATGGCTGCAAAGGATTGTGCACCAGATAAAATGTATGCCCAGCTTGTGGAACAACATGGAGAAGCATTTTATGAGCGCCTTGATGCACCTGCTAATGAGCATACACGCTCTGCTCTGCTTAATATAAATCAAGAAAAAATAAATATTAAGTGCGCTGGTGATGAACCTATAACTCAAGTTTTAACAACAGCTCCAGGCAATAATGCAAATATTGGGGGGGTTAAAATTGTAACTGAAAATGGTTGGTTTGCCATTCGTCCATCTGGTACAGAAAATATTTGTAAGGTCTATGCTGAAAGCTTTAAGCATAAAGAACATTTAGCCTCTTTACAACAAGATGCCATTGCCTTACTTGAAGTGCTTGTAAAATAATTTTCTATAAGAAAAATTTTGTTAGTCAAAACATAAAAAACTGTGAATTATATATCACAAAATTAATGCCTCAACAGCGGTTAAGTGTTAAACTTGCCGCTGTTTTTTGTTGAGCAATATTATTATGTGAGTTGTAAAAAGTCCAAGAATAATACCTATATGCGTAGAGTAAAATGCTCCAGTAATATGAAAATGATAGCCAGCCATACTGGATACCAAGTTTAAACCTAAATTATAAATTAAAAAGCATAGACCTACAAACAGCATGGCTACCATGGTATTGTATAGTTTACTCCTTAACTTAAAGTAAGCAAAAGCTAGAAATACATTAAATACCAAAAAGATATGAAAAATTTTAATACGAGCCTCTTTTATTATTCCTAATCCATCTATCCATAGAGATGGGGTCAGCATGGTGCTTGTAAATAGGCGTAAATAAAAATAAACCTTATGCACTAAGAAGTCATAAATTGATGTCATGGGTCTTGATTGCCATTTTTCATAAATATCTGGGTAGATTGTATGCATAAAATTTTTATCGGAACGAGAACTTATAATATCTAAAGTTTCTGGTCCATATATGGCAATCATTTGTCTTATCTCAATGTATGAAATAATAAAAAGTGGAATAGTACTAACAAGGATTAAAGCTAAGGTTCGCAAAATACTAAAACTTAACTGCTTGACCCAACTATCTGACTTATTGAGATATATATTATATAATTCCATAAAAAACACTGTGGCAATGGCAGGGGCCCAATTATATAACATATAATAAAGCGAACCAAATATATTTTGCACTGCGCTTAATAGCGTAAAGCATAAAACAAAAAGACTAAAATTTTTAAAATTTAACTTTTGCATTAATCTTGGATAAAAATAAATCACAAAGGCCAAATTAAAAAAAGGCATCATCACAGTTTTAAATAGGCTCCCAGCCACAAAGAATAAGCTTGGGTTAAGCGCAAAGACCACTGCAAAAGACCAAGCATAATACGCGCCTAATACTTTATATAGAGCTATAAAGAAACAAAGCATGCTAAATAGTTGAATATATGCTAAGATATAGCGAAATTTAGTGATGATTTTTGCTACTTCTTGTTCTTGTTCAACGGTTGTAATATGTCGTAATTCTAATGGAATAAAGGCATATAGAATTTCTGTAATATTATTCCAAGTGGATGGATACAAGGATTTATAGTCAAATTTATCGCTACTTGATAAATTTTTCTTAGAGCCACCTTCATTATCACCAGCCTCATTATAGCCCATTTCATTTAAATGTTTTCCCGTTTTAAGAGCTCTATATAACGGCATTAATAAATGGTTATCACTATAATATACCATCCTTGAGGTATAAAAATCTCTCTCCTTAATTAAGAATTCCCCATGCATAAGAAATTCATTAAGAGGATTTGAGTATGGGACACTTAAAGACTCTGCAGGCAAGTATTGTTTTTGATTGGAAATTTTTAAAGCTGTAGGGAAAGCTCGTAATAGAATGATATTACAAAGAATACAAAAGATAAATACGCTCAAAAAAAATGATGATTTGTTTATCTTTTCGTTGGAGCAAATATTATCTTTTAACACTAAGATTGCCGCTATTAAAGTTTTTAAGAAAGGGAGGTCTCTGGGGGAGTAACCCTTTGTTCACAAAGGATTTTCCCCCAGAATATTTTATTAAATTAAAAGTCTTATAAGGACTTACCAACTACATTACTACCAAACTTGCTTACGGTACGCTTCAAGCGCTTTCATTTGTTCAGCAAAGTCTTTAAATCCAGCCTGATCAAGGGCATCGTTTACAGTGCCATTCCAATCCCAAGTAGCATAAATAGTTGGCTTATGATACTTACTACGGAATCGTTCTAGCTCATCGCGATAGAAGTTTTCCTTTGGTGTATCAAGATGTTCTCTTAGCTTTTCATGACGGCGTTGTAATTCACCTTCATACCATTCGCTTATTTCTTCTGGTTGAGTATATTTTTTTAGAATATGTCCATAACCTTCTTTTTCCATAAGTGTCTCAAGCTTATGATGATGCTGCTTGATAAGCCAAGCACCAAGTTGGTCAGTGGTAATATTTTCCTCTTCAATAGCTGCAATATCTTTAACCGTTTGATAATAAGTATCCGGCACAACCGAAGCAGATGCAATACCTGCAATGGCTACAAGACCACGAAGTATAATACTATTAGACACGCCTTGTCCGCAAAAGCCCACCTTTTTACCATATTTTTGGCCAGTAAAAATTGTTACCAAAATGGCCCAAATAACAGCTGGATCTTCTTCATCATAAATATGCCCAAGACTTGCATTATCTCTGTCAGTAGCAAGAACCATTTGAGTCATATCATTGGAGCCAATGGAAAATCCATCAACTTCCATAATAAATTCTTTAGCTAAGATAGCATTGGAAGGAATTTCTGACATAAGAATAATTTTTAAGCCATCAGTTCCTGAACGTAACTTATGCACATGCTCCAAATAACGGCGCATAGAACGGGCTTCTTCTAAGGTACGTACAAAAGGTAACATCATTTGTAAATTAGTACCGCCATATACTCCGCGGGCTAACTTAAATGCTTCAATTTCCCAGTCATGAATATTTCTTGAAACACCGCGATAACCAAGCATGGGGTTATCTTCAATGGCTTCAAATAAATTACCGCCAAGTAAGTTACGATATTCATTACTCTTAAAGTCGGTTGTACGATAAACAATGGTTCGACCATAAAAAGCCATGGCAAAAAGAGCGAGGTTTTGAGCTAAGGTTTGCACATAATGTTCCTTACCAGTACGGAATCCGCGCGACTTAATAAGTGCACGCATTTTATCAATAAGGTTATGCAATTCATCCATTTCTTTTTTAAGCCCGATACGCAAGCCAACTTCTTCGCGAAGTTTTTTAATATTTTCAAGAACTTTCACAACAAGCGGTAAGTCTTTTACCTTTTCTGTGTAACTTTCTATAGCATGTTCAATTTCAGCACGACGCTTAATATCTTCTGAATCCATGGGTGATAATAAAGCTAATTCATCATCAAAGCCCATAATGATACGTACATGTTCGCTTAAATCAGCACTGGTTTTAATGATATCAATGCGCCTTGTAGCCATTTCTAAATGTTCATCTAGTTTATGGTCTAAGTCGCGTATTTTACGATGTGTAAATAAAACTTGCTCAGGTTCAGCACCATCATCTTGAGCATTTAGGTCTTCAATTTGCTTAGTAAGTCCTGTTATTTCACCAACATATTCACGAATTTTCAAGTCAGAAACCACAAGCCCTGCAGCAATTTGTTCACGTATTACTTTAGATAAGCGTGATTCCATCTCTTTAATGCTTTTTTGAACTTCACCTTCAAGTGTTCCATTATCAAACGCTTCTAATGCTGCGGGATGTATACTGATGTTGCCAAGCATAAACTCAGCACGTAATAGACCAACCTCAAAAGCGTCTAAATCACGTAAGCGTGATAAAAATAGCGATTGCCCAACATCAGCAAGCACAAGGCCAACTTTTGTTTTGGTTGGGGGTAGCAAGGATATATCCATCTCGCCGCCCACTTCATGCAATGGTAATAAACCACGATAAACTCGACCAGTTGTACCATCAACAGTCACTTCTGTACCATCAAGAGCACGTATTTTATCAAGACGTTGAATACCAATAACAGCTGCAATACCAAGTTCACGTGAGGTAATGGCAGCGTGGCTTGTGTCACCACCAACGTCTGCTAAAATTGCAGAAGCTACACGCATACCAGGAACCATGTCTGGGTCTGTGCGCTCAGCAGCCAAGATATCGCCTTGAGAAATTTTATTTAATTCAAGAGCTGAGCGTAAATATTTAACTGTGCCCTGCCCAGCTCCGCGCGATGCACCATTGCCCTCTAGGATAAGTTCTGCCTCTGCTGCGGCCTTGGCATCAACTTCATGACGACGCATAAAGATTGTATGAGGATGATTTTCCAGCTCTTCATTCCAGCGTGTTTCAGGACGTGCTTGCACAAACCATAATTTATCTTTGGAATCTATACAAAATTCTGTATCCATAATCATGCCATCATAAGCAGCACTAACCGCACGCACACCCTTAGCTACTTGTTCAGCCTGACTAAGTGAAAGAGCCCAACGTAAAGCTTCCATTTCTGGAACTTCAACTTCTTTTGTTCCGCCCTTTTCATCATAGATAATTTTCATATCCTTGCAGCCCATTTGGCGAATTACTACCTCTGAGCCATCATCACGTTGAAATACATATAGCTTGTCCGGTGTAACCTTACCACCAACAACAGCCTCACCAAGACCATAACTAGCATCAATACTAACTAATTCTTTGCGCGCAGTGCCACGACAACCAGTGGCAGTATCAGCAGAAAAAGCTGTACCTGAAACCACAGGGTTAATCATTTGCATCATACACACAGATAAAGAGGTATGCTCAATGGCCCATTCTTTCTTAGCATTTTCAGCAATACTTTGATCGCCCACTTCTTCGGCTTTAGCAAGAGCGTCAAGAATAGCTTCACGGCGATAAGTCATGGAACGTAAGTTATATGCTGAGGCACAATCCCAAAGATATGCAACAGATACTTTTTCATCACCCACCATATTTAAATAGGTATCTTGCAGACCAGCGAATGCATTATTGCGTGAATCTTCTCCAGCAGCGGAAGATCGTACTGCCACAGGTACAATATCCCCATCATTATCATTACAAATATCTGCATAGGCAGACTTAACAGCTTCACTAACTTTTTGAGGCAATTCTACAGACAATATAGCAGCTTGCACTAAAACAGAGCGTTTACGTAATTGGTCAATACCTTCAGGCGAGGTGGCAAATCCATCTACAACATTATTAATGAATGTGCGTAAAGGAATGCGCACATCCTTTAAGCCTTCGCTTGCTTCACGAACCATACGACCAAGGCTGCGTACAAATTTTTGCAAAAATTCTGGGTCTTGGTTGATTTCAGTATCTTCCCAGTCAATACGCTTATATTCTTTATCAACTACATTACGAATAACCGAGGCAATAACACTAGTTTCGTCAAGTAGCATATGAAAAGCAATGGAAGATATGGCCCTAAAGTGTGGGGCTTGAATACCTTGTATTTCAGATATTAAGGCAGTATTATAGTTTTTACCACCAACTAAAAGTTCTGCACTTTCACCTATTATAACTATGTCAGCTCCCGTAAGAATAAGCTTAGAAGTTAAATCAACCTTATCTTTTTTTGCATTAGCTTGAGCCTTGGTTGCTGGCTGCTTCTTAGTCATTGCTTTCCTCCATAAGAGTGAGATACTACAAAATAGCGTAGTTAGAAAATTTTATTTACCTAGCTTGTTTTTAATATCAAAAAAGATATATTTTGTCTAGTAAATTATACAATAATTACCACATAAAACATATTGAATTAAATGATTTTTTACAAATAACTATGATAGAAAACTGTATACTTTACGCGATAGCCTAAGGCAAATTGGATCCATAACTTTAGCAAAGATAATAGTTGCTAAAGATAGTGGAATAATTGATAGAATAAACGTTAGCCATAGTGCTAAATCATATCCAAGCCATGCGTGAAGTTTTAGAAAAAGCCAACTTGATATGGATAGCATGATCAATCCATGGGTTACAATTATTGAAAAACCATATTTTCCACAACTAAGAAGAAAAGGGGTTTGTAGTATTTTTTGTAAAAAGTCTAAGTAAAATACGCTCAATGTCACACAAATTGCAGCACAATTTTTGATAATATCTTGCCAAATAAAGTCTTGAGTAAACCCATCAACACCCATACCTAGTGTAATACCAACAAATAATAAAACTAAACCCATGCTATTGCGAAACTTTGTACTAGAAGGATTTTTAAATTCATTACTTACAATACTTGCAATCATTACCCCACCCACAAAAACCATAGCCCAAGGTAATACAAAGCAAGATATTAAAAATAAAATTGAAAAAATATACATATGCCTTTTGATGGAGGCAAAAAGCAAAATGCTAGCATATGCAATATAGGAACCTAGAAAAATGATATGCATACACCAAAGCACAGCAACATATCCACCATCACCTTGCACAAAAGATCTAAAAAGTCCTGACACAAAAGCATCAGGCCAAGAAAAGTTACCCATCATCAGAGCAGATATCCACTGAATATTAAGTAATTGTCCAACTTCTTGATTAAAATATGCACCACTAAGATACATAAAATAAGAAAGGATTGTTATTATAATTGTATATGGTACAAAGCGAAAATAACGTACAATAGCTTGCCTTTTAATCCATTCTACATCTTGCTTATTAAAAAAGTGCCATGCAGGCAAAAATGCTACAATGGTAAAAAATATCTGCAATATAAAGGTACTATTGATTACAGCAGATAAAGGAAAATTGGCCCAAAAATAGTTCAGCTTTTGAGCCTCTTCAATACCAGATTGCCAGCCAACAAAACCTCTACCTACATAACCCATTAAGTAATGTAAAAAAACAACAAGTAGGGCGCACAAACCTTTAAGGCCGTCAATATATTTTATGTGCATTTATCCACAGCTCACTAGATATTGTATTAAGATAACTTATCTCCACAATATGGACAATAGGTTATATCCGCCATGGGAATGGGTTGAGCACAAGCTTCATTATCGCAAAGGCGTGGTACTGCCCCAAGCTCAACGATAAGCTCACCTTCACGTACTGAGACCATTTCCTTACTTTCTTTATAGTTAGCACTTTTTAACACCCGAACTACTATGCCGTCCATGGGCGAAAGCACGGCCTTTTCTTGCTTCATAATGGATACGTTAAATAACTCTTCACCTTTCTTGACTATTTCACCAGGGTGTACATATGTTACCCATAAATCACCATTACTTGGTGAGGCTACATGACAAGGATTATTTAGATCTGCCATGGGTATACCCTCAACACCTTCGCTTGAGGGCTCAGTAACTTGAACATCTGTTGCCATAATTTCTGAGTCAAGTACAAAGCGACACACAGAAATGCCAGCAAAGTTCGGTTTAGACACACTTAAAATCATAAGATGATGCGGCTTACCCTTACTATCTTCAAAATATAAATCTTGACCAATTTTCAAACCTTCAAACCACACATGTAAAGGTAACCTATTGGCATCACCAAAAATATTTTTATATTTTATAGTTTTAATTGCATCGCCAGGGTGGTTTAGATATAAAACAAATTCTTCCTTGGTAGGTTTACGGCGAATAATATCCATAAGAGCCTGCTCTTCTGCTGCAAAATCCATATCTTGCAAAACTTCCAGTGGCGATATGTCAACCCGCTCCGCAATGGCATTTTTCCAATGATTGCCAAAAGC
>CAYJLD010000037.1:0-15148 GCA_964371195.1 uncultured Desulfovibrionaceae bacterium
CTAAAAGAACATAAAAACTATGATACTCAACATGAGAAATTTACTATTAAGGCTCAAGACGAGCTTGGTGTAAGTACCTCTCAAGACCTGGTATTTAATGTAAATAGACAAGGTGCGCCTGAGCTAAACTTAGATGCTGCCCAAACAGAAACATATGATGAAAATCTAGCTGATGCAGTTATGCCATTTGGTAGCCTTGATATTGATAATGCCGCAGGTACTATTAGCATAACTAATATTAGTGATGTGCAACGCATTGAAATTACTGGTGCCAATGGTATCATTTATGACTTTAAGAATTTAAGTGCCAAGCAACTTGAAGCTTTAAGAATTGATGGAGAATACGGTACATTTGATAATTTCCAATATAACATAGTCGGCGAAGGGGCTGAGCAATACGTTAATATAACATATGATTATCATCAATATGTTGATGTACCGCATATAGACGAAGTGCTTGCAGACGCACTTAATGTAACCGTATTTGGTGCAGGCAATGTTATTTTTGGTGAAGGTAAGGCTGTTAATACCATACATGATTTAACTGACTTTGATGCTTCTGCAAGCTCCAATGCCGCCTTAAACTTTACTTCTGCCGATGCTGACAAACTACTTATGCCTGGCAACTTGGCTAGCAATAGAGCCTATGCTGGTGACATTACAACCACAGGCAAATTAACTGGTGAAGCCTATGAGATGAAGAGTTTAAGCTTTAGCATGTATGATATGGATGGTAATAAATTACACAGCGAAACCCATGGTAATTATACTAAATTCTTCTCAGATTATGGGGTCATGACCCTAACCAAAACAGCCACAGGCATGAATTATTCCTTCACCTTAAATAAAGATTATGAAGGATTTAAAGAATTGCCCCAAGATTTTGTAACATCCTTCCCCTTTACCCTTGTGGTAGAAAGTGAAGGCACAGAAATTGGGCGCGAAGATATGGGTATTGAAGTTCGTGGCACTAATGATGGACCGCAAGCTAGCGTATTATATGCAAACGAAAATGGCACTTCTGGCACTGTTAATGTTGATGATGTTGATATAGATGATACACATAGCTTTGCTCTAAGCTTTGGCACAAAGACTGTTCGAGACGTAAATGCCGATGGTGATATAATAATTGCTGGTAAATATGGTGACTTAGTCTTTAATGAAGCAAATAAAACATTTGACTTTGTGGCTGGTGGTTCAACCTTAGCACAAGCAAATGCCTATGCTGGGCTTGCTGAGGGTGAAGCTAATAAGGACGTATTTTATATTACTGCTACTGATGAAACAGGTGCCTTTGTCAAAACACCTATTGAAGTTAATGTGGTCGGACAAAATGATGACTTTAATATTACCGTGTCCTCTGCAAACTATACTGTTAAAGAACCAGGTGCTGCCACTAAGGCTCTTACAGGCTTCTTTAATGTTGTGGACCCAGATGGCGATAAACCCATTATCCATGATGTGAACATTCAAGTAAATGACGGATATACTACATTATTTGATATATCATCTCAAGGTGTGGTTAAGGGTAGTGCCACTACTTATGAATTCGACCTTGGCACATTGACGCTAACCACAACTGCAACTGGTCGTATTAATTATAGTTTCAAACTTAACGATAAAGCCGCCGAAGTGCAAAAACTTAGCGTTGGCGAAGAGCTTAGCATATCATTTAATGCTAATATCAGCGATGGCATTGGAGCTTCTAAGCCCGCGTCCTTTGTGGTTACCGTACAAGGCACTAACGATGCACCTACTATGACCCATAGCAATGATGATACATTGGTATCACGAGCTGGACTTTATGAAGTTGGCGCACCAGATTCCATGTCTACTGGTAAGTTTGATGTAACAGATATTGATGCCAATGACTTCCAATTCTTTACCATAACCCAGGGTAAGAATAGCATTAGCTTCCATAGTGGTATGGATGATAATATTATGGCAGGTACTTATGGTAATCTTACCATGAATGCCGATGGTAGCTATACTTATAGCCTTGATGAATTATCTGCGGCCCAACAAGCAGCCCTTGATGCCATTGTAGATGGAGTGAGTAAAACGGAAAGCTTTGTGGTTAAGGTAAGTGATGGTAATGGTGGTACTGCCAGCAGAACCATTAGCTTTAAAGTGCAAGGTTATGATGAACCGGCACAACCTGCTCCAGCTCCAGCTCCGGCAGCAAATATGGCCGAAAATATGCCTCTTTTTGCCATGATGAGCGAGGTTGACGGCAGTGATGCACCAGTGTCTGCTCCTGAAGTGCAAAATGATGACTTTGTTGATGGCATGAAATTTATTTTTAATAACGCCAATGGTGCCAATGTTGCTCCCAATGTACTTGAAACAACACAAGATGAAAGTTACTCATACGGATATATTAGCTTTGAAGACGAGAATTATCCTTACACTTATACTGCTCAATTAGTTGGTAGTTCTGACATTGTGCAAGAATCCGAACCTAGTGCTGTGTTGGTTTCTGGTGTCTATGGCGATTTATATGTTTATTATGGTCATGTACATTATAATCTTGGTGAGACTGCGGAGCAAATGGCGGCTGTGGAAGCTCTTGGAGAGAGTGGTCAAACCACAGAAAGCTTTATTATTTATGTCAGCGATGCTAACGGGAGACCATATCAGCAAGAAGTTAGCTTTAATATCTTTGGTTCTGCGGGGGATGTTCCACCTGCTATTGACATAATAGCCACAGATACAGAAGTTATTGCTGCCGGTGTGGGGCGTGATGAAGATGGTAGCCTATCCACCGACCCCAATACACCATATGCTGGTGATTTTACTGCCAGTGGTTCCTTTACCGCTGTTGCTGGGGCAGAGAGCTATGTTATGACGTTTGCTCTTGATAATAGTGTTGGCGTGTCTACTGTTCTAACTAATGAAAGTTCACAATCTATTGACCTGTTAGACTTTTATGGAAGTAAGTATGGAGTGTTAGAAATTATCAAGAGTGGGGATAATTACAATTATGAATTTGTTCTTAACCCAGATCTAGTTAAAAATCTAACCACTGATGATACTTGGCTCTTTAATTTATCCTTTCAAGGTGTTAACGGTAATGGCTTTACAAGTGATATTAGTCAAGTTGAAATTACCCTTAGCGGAACCAATGATGCCCCAGAGCTTATACTTAATCAGTATGGTGGAAATACCACTTTAAATCTAGGTTTGTGGCAAACATCTCTTCAAGGTTACTTTACTACAGGCGATCCAGACCAAGTTGAAGTTTATAATGAAGAGAGCGGTTATTATGGCTCAGAACCAGAGCCTCTCGTATTAAGCGGTGCTTCTGCGCATGATGCTTCTGCTATAGTGCAAGAAGATGCTAGTAATATGTTAACCATTGAAGGCAAATATGGTGTCTTGGTTATGCAAAGGTCACAAGACCCTTATGGTGCTTCTTCTACATATACGTATACAGCTTATACTGAAGCCGATGGTGAAAAATATGATGCTTTGCGAGATTTAGCTCAAGGTCAACGAGCAACAGAAAGCTTTGATATTATCACAACAGACCCACAAGGTGCTTTTGATACTGAAACATTAAACTTTAATATCATTGGTGCTGGGGATATGACTGTGGTTGGTAGTGTTGAGGCTGGAACTTTATATGCCTCTGGCATTGGGCGTAACCCTGATGGTAGTTTAGCAACAGATCCAGAAACTGTGTATACTGCCGCCCCCATTACAGGGCAAATTACTGTTAATAACCCTGCTGCTGGTGATTTAAGATTTGATATATATAATGGTTCAGATAGTTCTGGTTGGTATGTTATGAAAGGTGAAACTGTAGGCGATGTAACTACCTATGATACTTATTACGGAACATTAGAGTTAACCAAAACTGCCAGTGGAGTGAGTTATAAGCTTACCCCTACAGATACCTACGCTGAAGGTTTTGTAACTGGTTTAACGAGTTTAAGTCAGGATCAATCTGTTTCACCCTTTAGAATAGTAGCCGTAGATGCAAATGGTAATCGCCTAAACCTACATGCTGATGCCGAAGACTTTATTACCATTGTGGGTAGTAACGATGCTCATGAGCTAAGTATTGCATACGATGGTAATAGTGATGAAAATGGTGGTTTGGTAGCCCCCGATGATATGGATACTACACATCAAGAAAATGTAGCTAATGGTACTATTAATATTACTGATGGAGATAACTTTTATGGCATAGTATATGAATACGCCGGACAGCATGCTGATGCTGCTGAAAGAATTGAGTCTGTTGACAATGGCATGGGTATTCAATCAATTACGCTTCAAGGCACCTATGGAACCTTAACTATTACAATATCTCAGTATGCTCCAACTCCAACCTTTAGCTATAATCTTGCCAGTGCTGGTGAACAAGCTGATGCGGTTAATGCCCTTGGTCCCAATGAGCAACGTGCAGAAAACTTTATTTTCTATGTGACTGACGCACATGGCGTTGAGCGCGAACAAAACATAGACTTTGCTGTGCATGGTTCAGCTGGTGATTTGCCAGCGGCTGTTGTACTCAATAGCACTGACTCAAGTATTATTGAAGCAGGTGTTGGGCGTGATAGTGCTGGTAATGTAGTTGCTGACCCTAATTTAGCATATGTCGGTGACCTTGTGGCTACTGGTTCATTTACAGCCGAAGCTGGAGTGGAGAGCTTTGTTATAGATTATGGTACCATGATGACTGGTGGTGTAATGCGTATAAATCCAGAAATTAATGGCAATACTCAAACCTTTACTATAGAAAGCTCAAATGCAGTGTGGGGCGATGATGGGCCATTACCCATAGCTACCTTGGTTTTAACTAAGAATGGTGATAACTATGATTATGTCTTTACTCTAGGTGAGGGGTATGTGCCTAATATACCAGAAGGCTCAAGCAATACCTTCCCCTTAAGCATTATGGCTGTTAATGATAAAGGCTTTACGAGTGAAGCAACTCCTTTTGATATTACCATTACCGGCACCAATAATGCTCCCTTAGTAGATGTAAGCCTTAATAATATTAACGAATTGAATGTTGGCCAAGGTGAAGGTTTTGTTATTGGTTCTATATGGCTGCAAGAATCTGATACACTTATGCAAAATGGTGTGTGGATAGGTATAGAACCTTTAACTGTTAGTGCTAATTCAGCCCATGATCCTTCTAATAATGTTGGTACTGTTGATGGTGTACTAACTCTTGCTGGTAAATATGGTACCTTAGTTATAACTCAACCTCAATATGGCATTCCTTCATACACCTACACCCTCTACACCGAAGCTGACGGGGCCGCCTATGATGCACTACAAGCCCTTGGTGTTGGATCTTTTGCCACCGAAACCTTTAATATAACCGCCACAGACCCACATGGAGCCTTTAATACTGACTCCTTAGTCTTTACTGTGAATAAGGGTGCAGAAATTCCAGAAGTAGTGGTTACACTTAATGAAGATGATTCAACTATCATTGCAGCAGGTGTTGGGCGTGCAAGTAATGGTAGCTTAAGCAATAATGAAAATTTAGCATATAGTGGTGATTTAGTTGCTGATGGTAGCATTGTGGTTGCCGATGTGGCTAATTTTGCATTAAGCTTGCACGCATCTAATGGTTCACTCATTAATGGCACAACCGAAGGCAGTAAGACGACATATACTCTCAATGAGGGAGTTTTGGTTTTAACCAAGACTGCCAGCGGCTATAATTATGAATTTACCTTAAATCCTCAGGCAGAAAATGTCATAACTTTGGCCGAAGGTGCTAATTTAGCTCTTCGTTTAACTGCGCGTATAACTGATACGGATACTGGCCTTGTGGGCAATGAGCCTCTTACATTTAATATTACAGGTACTAACGATGCTCCAACTCTTAGTGTTGTGGCTGATGCTGATGACTTAGATTTAACAGCAAGCGTAGTGAATGATTATGTAACTGGTAGCGTAAGCGTAACCGACCCTGATTCAGATGGTAATAATCAGACTATTACTGTGAATGGTCAAAGCATTGCTGGTGGTGCAACCATTAGTGGCACCTACGGTGACTTAGTTTTTGATGCAAACGCTAATTATACTTATACCATAGGTGTAACTGAGGACCAACAAGCAGCCCTTGCAAGCCTTGGGGGAGAAACTAAAACCGACTCTGAAAGCTTTAATATTGTAACTACCGATGCCCACAGTGCAACCGATAGTGAAAGCTTAAGCTTTACCATTAATGGCGAAAATGATCCACCTGTGGTCACTAAGGATGATTTAAGTGTTATTGAGGCAGGTCTTGGACGTAGCGCAGATGGAAGTGATGTAAGCACAACAACACCTGATTTAGTTTATGCAGGTGCATTAAGTGCCAATGGTAATATTAGCATTAATGACCCAGATAGCAACATTGCAGGCTTAAGCCTAGCAGGTGGTTCTGCAAATGGTGATGGTACTTATTCTGTAACCAATGCTTATGGCACTTTTACCTTTAATCCAAGTAATGGTGACTATAGCTATACCTTAAATGATAATGCCAATACTCTAAGCCATGATTATAATGATGACCATAGCTTTACCATTAACTATACCGAAGATGGCCAAGCAAGGTCTACGGTTATTAATGTTAATGTTCAAGGCACTAACGATGCCCCAAGCTTAACCATTACAGCTAATAACAATGATACAACCGTTGAAGAAGCTGAAACGAATGACTCTGTTAGCGGTAGTATCTTGGTAAGTGATGTGGATACTGGTGATACAATTCAAGATATTACCATTAATAGCCAAAGTATTGTTGGTGGAGCTACCATTGTCGGAGTATATGGTAACTTGGTGCTTGATGCTGAAAATAATTATGTATACAACCTTGGTGAAACTCAAGAACAAAGAATTGCTATTAAGCTACTTGGTGATAATAACCCAAGTGATATGGAAACCTTTGAGGTCACCATCACCGACTCATATGGAGCTAGTGCAACTAAGAACCTTGAATTCACTGTTTTAGGTAATGGTGTATCTAATTCTGAGGGTGTTGAATTTGTAGTTCATAGTGCCCATGGTGCCAATGTAGCTCCAGATGTGCCAGAAATCCAAGGTGAGACTTCTGTATCTGGAATGTTAGTATTTGATGAAGATAGTGGACCATACACCTTTGCGGTACAAATGGCTGGTAGTTCTGAAATCATAGATCAAGATGAATTCAATTCCATTAGTATTGCTGGTACATATGGTACTTTCAGCCTTAATTATGGTAACGTTACCTATAGTGTTCCTCCCTTTGGTGAACAAGCTGATGCCATAGCGGCCCTTGGTCCAGACGGTAACGCCACAGAAAGATTTATTGTTTATGTGACGGATAGTCTTGGTGTTGAGCGTGAAGAAGTCATTAGCTATACAGTGCATGGTTCTGTTGGGGACTTGCCACCGACGGTTGAAGTAAGCTCTACAGATTCTGAAATATTTATTGCTGGTATTGGCCGTGAAGAAGATGGCAGCGTATCTACCACTGATCCCCATACACCATATGCTGGTGACTTAACTGCCAGTGGTTCCTTTGCGGTTGCGGCAGGAGCTGAGAGTTATATTGTTGAGTTTTTAGATTCTGAATACACTCTTTTAGCTAGTGAAAGTATGCAAAGCTTTGATTTGAAAGATCCATATACCAATGAGAAGCTTGCTACACTGACCTTTACTAAGAATGGAGACAACTTCGACTTTACTTACACCTTGGATTCAAACTACAACTTAGCATGGCTATCTCAAGGAGAAGTAAATGTTCATAATTTAAGCATTAAAGCTGTTAATGCCAATGGTTTTGCTGGTGAAACTAGTCAATTTGAAATGACTATTACCGGTACCAATGATGCTCCAAGTCTTACAATATATTCCTTTGGCTCGACTGGTAATACTTTAGACTTAGGCTTATGGCAAACATCTATACAGGGTAGCTTTAACATAAATGATGCAGATAGTGTGTACAATGAAGATTTGGGTTATTCTGAACCTGAACCGCAAACATTAACTGGTACTTCTGCGCATAATTCTTCTGAAGTAATACAAGAAGATGCGAGTAAAGTGTTAAGTATTGATGGTCAGTATGGTGTACTGGTAATAGATAGGAGTAGTCCTCACAACTCCACCTATACCTATACTGCTTATACTAAAGCCGATGGTGAAAAATATGATGGCATACACGCCCTTGGAGAAGGAGTAGAAGCTACAGAGAGCTTTACTATTACCACTACTGACCCACAAGGGGCCAATGATACTGAAACCCTTGACTTCACTGTTATTGGTTCTGGTGACTTAACCCCAGTGGGTAGTGTTGAAGCTGGTACTTCATATGCCTCTGGTATTGGACGTGACCCTGATGGTAGTTTAGCCACAGACCCCGAAACCATATATACTTCTAAACCCACTAGTGGACAAATTACTGCAAGTGACCCCAATGGCGGGGAGTTAAGCTATGCTTTGTATTACAATACTGGTTCAGCTTGGGCTCCAGTTTCTGGTGAGACCGTAGGTGATGTAACTACATTTTATACTAGTTATGGCATATTAGAATTAACTAAGAACGCCACTGGGGCAAGCTATGTCTTTAAGGAACCAGATATGTCTACTCCAGGGTTTGGAGCGTTTTATTCTGGAGATTCTCTAAAGCAAGACGAAGAAGGCTCACCATTTAGAATTGTTGCCATAGATGAAAGTGGTAAACGTTTAATCCTGCACGAAAACCCAGAAGACTTTATTACTGTTATTGGCACTAATAACCCCCATGAATTAAGTGTGGATTATACAAATGCTAGTGATGAGCATGGTGCTGTGCTTGCTCCAGATAATGAGAATACTGACACCTTAGAAAATGTAGCCAGTGGCAGTATTATTATTTCAGACCCAGATAACAGTTATGGTCCAACTGGAGCAGAGATATACGAACTTGCTGGGCAGTATGCAGATACAGGAAGAGTTGATTTAATGGATAATGGTATGGGTGGTCAAACACTTACCCTTGAAGGAACTTATGGTAACTTAGTTGTTACATATAATTCTACTAATTATCTTGCTCCATATACTTTTACTTATGCCTTACGCAGTGATGATGTACAAGGCGATGCTGTAGACGCACTAGGGATAAATGGACAAGATGATGAAAGCTTTACCATTTATGTAACTGATGCGCATGGTGTTGAGCGTGAGCAAAGTATTGACTTTACCGTACATGGCTCGGCTGGAGAAACACCTGTCTTTACCATAAACCCCACTGATTCAAGTATGATTGAATCAGGTGTGGGGCGTGATAAAGATGGTGATTTAGTAGAAAATAACCCTAATGTTGCATACGCCGGTGACCTTGTGGCCAAGGGAACCATTGTGGCCGAAGCGGGTGTTGAGAGTTTTGCTATTGATTTTTATGATAGCTTTTCTTCTCAGATGTTACGTATTACACCAGAAATTAATGGTAATACCCAAACCTTTGTCATAGAAAGCCCGTATCCAAATTGGAGTGGTGGAATTTCAACCTATGGCAGCTTGGTTTTAGTCAAGAGTGGTGATAGTTATAATTACACATTGACGCTAGCAGATGATTATCCAATTTTCTTAGCTGAAGGTGCAACGAAATCCCTCCCCCTAAGCATTATGGGTGTAAATGATAAAGGCTTTGTTGGCCCAGCAACATCATTTGACATTACCATTACCGGAACTAATAGTGCTCCAACAATATCAGTGTTCATTCTAAATGAGGATTTAACTATAAGTCTTACTGAAGGCGAAAGTGGTACTTCTGGAATTATTGGCATTGGTGACCTTGATATTGTAGTAGACCCAGTAACGAACACTTCAGCGAGTGAAGAAGTTAGTATTAGCGGAAAATCCATACAAAAGCCTTCCGGTACTATTAATGAAGTTGATGATGTCTTAACTCTTGCTGGTAAATACGGAACACTGGTCATTGATAGAAGTACTCCCGAGAGTACACCGACTTACACTTATACACTCTACACTGAAGCTGACGGGGACGCCTATGACGCTCTTGCAAGTCTTGGTGTAGGCATTCGCGCTAAGGAGAGTTTTGACATAACTGCAACTGACCCACATGGGGCAAATACCACTGAAACCATGGACTTTACTATAGATAATGGTGGAGGTGCTTTAAATGTTGAATACCTTGCCTCAGGTGTAGGTAGAAGTGCAGATGGCGTGGTTATAGTTGACCCGGCGGCAGAAAACACTGTGTATAAAGCTGTAGCTGCCACTGGATTTATTGCCGCTCAAGACTATACCCTAAGTGCCATTTCTCCTGTATTAACTGATAGTAATGGCGTTGAAATAGCTGGTAGAACTTCCGGAAGCACAACCACCTATACTCTTGATGGGCATACCATTGTTTTAACCAAGGCCACAGTGGGTGGAGTACCAGGCTTTAGGGTGAACTTTAGTGTAGATGAAAATGCTTATGAAACTTTAGCCGAAGGAGCAACGCTTAGCTTACCAAGTTATAGCTTTACATTTAAGGATAAGGCAGGGGAAGAGGGTCCATCAACTAATATTTACTTTAGCTTAGTTGGTACTAATAAATTGCCAAGTCTGGAGCTTGAAGTTGCTCCATCTGAAGACATGACTGTATATGGTGCAACTAGTGATTTAACTGCAAGCGCTACTTATAGTTTTGAAGATGTAACAGGTGATGCACTTGATTTAACAGTAACATCTGTTGCTACAGAAAACTCCAATTCTCTTGATGAATCGACACAAGCCTCTATTAGTATTGAGGGTAAATTTGGAACCCTTACCTTAGATCCTGCTACCAACTCCATTAACTATGTGCTTGTGGACATTGATGCAGGCACAGAGCAAGCTACGAACTTGGCTGGCCTAGCCTCGTCCAACGTATCAGCTAAGGATAGCTTTGAATTCACCGTTAAGGATGAATTTGGGGCATATGTAACTAAAACCCTTGATGTAACGGTATTTGGAGCTAATAAAGCACCGGTGGTAGAGCTTGTAACAGCTGATACAGACCTCATGGCCGCAGGTGTTGGACGTACATCTGGTGGCGACTTACACGCTACAAATCAAAACTTAGCCTATGCAGGTGATTTAACTGCCACAGGAAAAATTAATGTAACCGATGCCGATCAGGATGCTTATAGTATTAGCCTAAGTAGTGAAGGAACCGCACTTGTGGGTACTGTTAGTGGCACAAAAACCACCTTTGCCCTTGAGGAAGGAAACTTGGTACTAACCAAGACTGCTACTGGCTATAGCTATGCCTTTACCTTGAGTAAAACTTCTGAATTGATAAAATCATTGGCCGAAGGTGAAAAGCATACAATTACTTTAGACCTACAAGTAGCTGATGCTTATGGTCATGTTGTTGAAGTTAGTGAACCGCTTGTCTTTGAAGTTGTGGGAACTAATGACTTACCAACCATGAACATAGTTGCCATGGAGGGTACTGACTATATTGTTGCAGATGTTGCTGATATATCAATTAGCGCATTAAACATTAGTGATGCTGATCAAGATACTGGTCATATAATTCAAGCTAAGCTTGGCAGTGGTGCCTATGCAACCTTACTTGATAAAGACGCAGTGGCAACTGCCATGCAAGGTAAATACGGCACCTTAGCAGTGGATGAACAGGGCAATTTGATTTATACTCGTGCGGAAGCTGACTCTACCGCTGAGCCTAATACTCCAGCCTATAATGTAGCTCAATTAGCAGCCACAGCCGCACCAAAGGAAACCTTTACTATTCTTGTAAGTGATGCAACTGGTGCAACTGTGAGCAAGACGGTCACTTATACCATACGTGCCGATGAAGGTAGTGCACCTATTATCACAGCCATTAACCCCACCAATGAAACTCTTATTGATGATGGTTTTGGACGTGAAGCTAATGGTACTGATTCTGCCACTTGGAATAAGGCTTATAAGGGTGACCTTACTGCCACTGGTAGCATTAAAAGCACTGACGCTGACAAGGACGCTATAAGCTATAGCGTTGCCGAAAGCACTTCTAGCGAACTAAAAGGTACTACCACTCACTTTACCTTGGAATACGGCACGTTAGCTATTACTAAGACTGGTAGTTATACCTTTACCATGAATGAGGACCATGCAAGTATTAATGCCCTAGCTCATGGTGATACCTTAGACTTTACAATTAATATCACTGCTCATGATGTGCGTGGGCTTTCAAGTGAGCCCCATGCTCTTCAATTTACCATAAAAGGCACTGACGATGGCCCAAGCTTTATGAATGTTGCGGCTGACGGTGTTAGCGAAGCAGACTTTAATGTGGATGCAAGCAATGAGCAAAATGCCGTTGCTCATGGTAGAATAGAGCTTAGTGATGTGGACGATGACACCTTTGATGGTTCAAGCTATGATTATAAGCTAGCTTTTGGTAAAGTGGCAGCAAAGCTTGATGGTAATGTACTTGAAGCTAGCGGCAAGTATGGAACGCTGTACTTTGATGTAGCAACTCAAGATTATACCTATGAACTTAATGTGGAGCTTGCTGACTATCTTAAGCTTGATGCAGGTGATGTGGTTAAGGAGAGCTTTGTACTATCAGCCACAGATCCAAAGGGTATAACAGGTAGTCATATTTTAGAGTTTAGCATTAATGGTCTTAATGATGCTCCAACCCTTGAAGTTAAGCCAACAACGCTTACTGAGATGGATTATGCCCCTGGTATGCAATTTAAGGGTAGCTTAGTCATTAAGGATATAGACCTTGATGATGATACCCTAAAAGACCTTAACCTAAATATTGCAGGGCAAGATATTGATACCACTAAGAATGGTACCACCAAGATTACCATGGAAGCAGGTGAGCTATCCATAACCATTAGTGGCAATAATTGCTCATATATCTATAAACCATTTGAAGCCCCATATGGCCTTGCCTCTCAAGAAATTGCCGTAGTTGTTACTGATAGTAATGGTCAAAGCGTGGAGCAATACCTTGAATTTGGCGTGAATACGCTCACAGTTGAAGTGTCAACTGACAATACCATAGCCAATGAAGGTGGTAAGGTTATTGTTGATAGCTTTGCAGATATGAGTACCTATGCCAATGCCAAGTGGGCCGATGTGGAAGCTGAAATTGTGCTTACTGATGTAAGCTTTATGGATGAAGCTATGATTCCAGGAGACGTGGAAATACCTGATTTACCAGTCTTTGAGCTAACAGCTGCTCCGGCAGATGTAAATGGCATGGGTAAACCCAATGCATACTTTACCTCAGATATTGGTGATGTGGCCTTCTTCTATAATACTGGAGAATATGTAATTATACCTAAGGCAGATGTCATTGATTATGGTATATCCCTAGACTTTACGCTTAACTTTAGTGGTGATGATGCACATTTATTTATCCCAGACAGTGGTGTCATTAACCTTAATATTGCTAATACCGAAGCTCCTGAGCTAAGCATGGATGTGACATATGCAGAATTTAATGATGCCGGTGTGCTTATTGATTCTGATGAATATAGCGTTAGCGGTACAGTAACGGTTACTGATTCTGACGTACCAGACGAAACATTGGCTGATAAGGACCTAGCAATTATCTATAACGGTGGAGTCTACAGGCCAGATACTGACGGTGTTATTACTGTTTTAGGTGAATATGGTGAGCTTCGCTTTGATACTAACGATGCAAGCTATAATTATGAGCTTTACAAAGAAGGGGATGCCAACTTTAATATTGATGTATTAAGGTTAGAAAGTGGCGAAAGCCTTAAAGAGCTATTTACCTTTGCGGTGACAGATAATTATAATGCTAAGGATTATGAGCATTTAAATATAGTAATCAATGGCACAACTCAAGAACCACAAATAATCATGCTTGCCAATAGCTATGATAGTGCGGACTATGGTGTGAAAACCATAACTGGTACTTTCACCCTAGAAGCAGATGAAAATGTTATGGCCGAGCATAGTATTAAGATTAATGATACTGTACTAAAGGTTGCTAATAATTCCAAAACTACTGTAGAAGTAGATGGGGCTACTTTAACCCTAACTAGAAGTGGTACAAGCTATAAATATAGCTTTAATTCTTCAAATCTTGATGCTGACGTGAATGAGGATTTATATAACTTCACCATCGAAGCCTTAAACGGTAATACTGTTGTAGCCACTAAAACCCTTAACTTTAATGTTAATCCAAAACAATTAACTGCAACTGGTTCTGTTGTGCAAACTATTACAGAAGGCAATAGCACAGCCATTGCAGGAACCATAAGCCAAGGTATGCTAAGTGGTATAATTAGTGGTGACGCTGTGGCCCTTGCTGCTTATGCATCAGGTAATATGACAAGTGTTGATGGCTTCTGGGTTAAGGGTGAAGTAGCAACTGCTCCTGAAATCCTAAGCTCTCAGGGCAATATTGTAAGTTACTTTAGCTCTGATGCTGGTGAGTTAGCATTTTATGATGATGGTACGTTCTACCTTGAACCTAGTGCATTTGCCTCCGTTGAGCAGACAACATCATTTGTGTTTACCTTTGATGATTTGGCTCTTATTGGTGCAGATGCAGATAACTATTCACTAAGTACAGCTGCTGAACCAACATTTACCCTAACTGTTGAAGATGACCCAAGTGCCCAACCAGAACCTCCAAGGCCACCAGCTCCACCAGCTCCTGCTAGTGATAGTAACTCAGAAGGTGCCATGGCAGGCGGTGCTAATCCAGATCCAGAGCCAACATCTGCAGACTTAGTAAATGACAGTGCAGAATTTACCATTGACCAAGTGGACACTTTGTATAGTGAGGCGGTGCTTGGTGGTAGTGGTAATGACCTTGTGACCCTTGATGTGGACTTAACTGGGCTTATAATTGATGATGTGCTAGGTATTGACGGTGGTGAGGGCATGGATGTGCTTTTATCCAATGTGGATAACTTAGACACGGTTAAAGAGCTAATTACTGCCGGTAAGGTGACAGATGTAGAAGTAATTATTGCTGGTGATGCCACAGGTGCAAATGCTGATGCTGTACGCGAAGAGCTTGGCATTGTTGATGATGATAATGATGGAGACCTTGACCTTGAAAATCATGGCTGGACTAAGGTTGAATCTGAAACAACACCTGTGGATTATGCTGAGTTCACCAATGAGGATGAATCTATGACTGTACTTATACAACAAAGCTTACTTAATAACGCTCAGTCAT
>CAYJLD010000037.1:15158-23298 GCA_964371195.1 uncultured Desulfovibrionaceae bacterium
AAAAAGGCATGGATTGCTTCGCTTCGCTCGCAATGACTTAAAATGTAATAATTTGTCATTGCGAGGAGCGAAGCGACGCGGCAATCCATAAAATTTTAGCCAAAAGATAAGCATAATAATATACTGATTTACTAAAATAAAAAATATATATAATCAACTCAGAAAGTCGTATTAATAACTAAAAAAATACCCTTCGTAAATTTTGCGAAGGGTATTTTTTTTGGTAATTGTATGGGCTAGTTTTAAGGGTTAGGAAAATTGTTTTTCTTCAAGGTGTATGTAAATGTTTTTAGATAGTTGGCCCTTAATAATATAGCAAGACTTTAATATATAATGATTTTTGATGTGAAATTGTATAAATCAAATTGCCAAAAATTGAGCATAAAACGCGAATTTCTGGCGATTTATGACAGCAAAAATGAGTTTTTAAAAGGGGCGACTAACAAAATTTTTCTGTAAGAAAAATTTTGCGCGGCATAAAATAAGCCAGAATTCATTTCTGGCGTCCGCAAAGCGGTATTTGGAGCCAGCGTGTATTTTTGAAAAATACGTGGAAACGTGTTTTTCATGTTCGACTAGATAGTTTATAAGTGCAAGTTATTTGATTGTTAATGCCTTTGCTAAAACTTGCACAACATACTCTTGCTCTTCAAGGCTTATACCAGCAAATAGTGGTAAACGAATGAGTCTTGCAGATAAGTCTTCGGTTATATTCATGCTACCTGAAATGCGTGCAAATTTTTTTCCAGCTGGTGAAGAGTGCAAGGGGACATAGTGAAAAAGTGCTTGAATATTATTTTCTTTTAAGTAGTTAAGCACTTTTTGTCTTTGCACATTTTTTGGTAGTATAACATAAAACATATGCGCATTATGCATGCAATGGCTAGGTACGTTTTGACAGGATAAAAGTTCTTTGTTTTCAAGGGGTAGTAATAATTTTTTGTAGTTATCCCATGCTGTTAAACGCATTTGATTAATGCTATTTGCTGCTTCTAGTTGCGCCCATAAAAATGCTGCAATTAGTTCACCCGGCAAACAAGATAAACCTATGTCTTGCCAAGTGTATTGATTAACCATGCCACGAAAAAATTGTCCACGGTTTGTGCCTTTTTCAGCTAGCACTTCAGAGCGTTCAAACATATGCTCATCGTTAATTAGTACAGCTCCTCCTTCTCCGGACATAATATTTTTAGCTTCATGAAAGCTTAATGTTCCCAAATTTCCCATGCTACCAAGCGGTATGCCTTTGTAGGTAGAAGAAATACCTTGAGCTGCATCTTCAACTACAAATATATTATGTTGCTTGGCAATGGCTAAAATAGCATCCATTTCACAACTAACACCTGCATAGTGAACTGCTACTATGACCTTGGTTTTTGAGGTAATGGCAGCCTCCACAAGAGATTCATCAAGGTTTAAAGTGTCAGGCCGTATATCTACAAAAACGGGCTTAGCTCCGCGCAGTACAAAAGCATTAGCTGTAGATACAAAGGTATAGGAAGGAAGGATTACTTCGTCACCTGATTTAATGCTTAAAAGTAATGCACACATTTCAAGGGCTGTTGTGCATGAATGTGCAAGTAATGCTTTTTTACATAAAATATTGTTTTCAAGCCAGGTCTGACACTTTTTAGTATAGGGGCCAGCACCAGCAAGCTTACCACTTAAGTGTGCCTTTGTAATATAGTCAAGCTCTTTGCCGGCCATATGGGGTTTATTAAAAGGTATTATAGGCAAAGCCATTAAGTAGCTCCTATTTAAATCTATTAAAATAATAAATTAATCATATAATTTTAATTAATATTTCTTCATTTACTACTATTTATAAAAAATCTGAACTAGTTTTTAAAGGTTGATTAATATAAAAAGTTAGAATTTTTTTGCCATTGCAATATAATCCACTGTTGTAAATCCCATTTTTTTATAAGCGTTAATTGCATGGTCATTATTTGCGGTTACCTCAAGGCGTATACGAACGGCCAAATCTTTATAAGTATCTTCTAAGAATTGGAAAAAAAGCGAGCTTACTCCCTGACCGCGTGCACCTGGTTCTAAGTATAAATCTTCCAACCACAAACAAATGCCACCATATTCAGTAGAATAGCTTTTAGCTACCATAGCATATCCTAAAAGGGTTTTATCCTTTTCAAAAACATAACCATCTAAAAATGGCAAGTCATTAATACAATTTTCTATGTCATGTTGTAAAACTTCTATAGGTGGCATAAAATGTGTTGCTGGTGAATTATAGAAAACTTTCATCATGGCTAAGACGCAGTCTTCATCTTTTTTTTCCATAGGACGAATAATCATTTATATTTCCTTTGATTGATTTTTTTTGAGTTATTTTGTTAGTATGTTTATGGATTTTAGCTTATATTATATTTGTTTTTAATGGGATAAAGCAAATGCTATTATGATGTTTATAGCAGGTATTTTTAGTGGGGCAAGGCATAACACATGTATTTATTGTTTGGTCTTTGTGTGTGTATTGGTTCAAATATAAATAATACTTATCCAGTGTACTTAAAGGTTTGCGTTGTAAGGCGTGCTATTATTTGGCGTAAAGACTTGGCAGATATAGGTTTTAAGGCATGCTCTTGCATACCGGCGGCATAGCATTTATCAATTTCTTCCGTTAAAATATTTGCTGTTAAAGCAACAATGGGTATACCATGAAAGCGCGTATCACTACGTATACGTTTTGTGCTCTCAATACCATCCATATTAGGCATATGCATATCCATAAGTATTATATCATAATTCTTATGCTCTAATTTTTGTAAAACTATGTAACCATCTTGCACCCAGTCTACCTGACAGCCCATTTGCTCAAGTACCTCAATGGAAATAATAGCATTAATTTCATTGTCTTCAGCTAATAGAATGGAAGTTCCGCTTATGTTTTCAGTTAAAACATCTTGTTCTAAACCTTCGTTGCTGTTTTTAGAAATTAAGAAAGGAATGCAACATGTAAAGGTTGAACCTTGCCCTTCAGTACTTTGTACTGAAATACGTCCGCCCATGAGGTCTAACAAATTTTCCACTATTGTAAGCCCAAGGCCTGTGCCTCCATGGCGGCGTGTAGAAGATGAGTCTGCTTGTGTAAATTCCACAAAAAGCTGTTCCAACACCTCTTTAGACATGCCAATGCCTGTATCTTGAACCACCAGATGTAAAGTCAGCATATCTGGTATATCCTTGGGGCAAAGCTCAGTTGAGCATAGGGATATTGAAAAGTGCACAAAGCCTTTTTCAGTAAATTTAATGGCATTTTTGACCAAATGTCCAATTAATTGAGCAAAACGCAAAGCATCTCCTACAATGCTTTGAGGTACGGACTTATCTATGGTATGTGTTATTGTAAGGCCTTTTGCTAGAGCTTCATCTTCAAAAAATTCTTGTACTTCAAGACAAGTTTTATGTGGGTTAAAGGGGTGTTGTTCTAATTCTAGCTTACCGGCTTCTAGTTTAGAAAAATCTAATATATCATTAATAACTTTTAATAGCTTTTGGGATGAAATATTAGCCTTATTCAAGTATTCCCCGGCTTTGATATCTTCATTATGTTGTATAGCAAGTTGCATCATGCCAATAATACCATTAAGGGGTGTGCGTAATTCGTGACTCATATTTGCCAGGAAATTACTCTTGGTCTTGGTGGATTCCATATCCAATATGCGCTCACGTTGCATTCGTAAAGAGTCTGTAATATCAATAATTATGGTGAAGCGCGCCAACTCTAAGTCTTCCCATGGTATATAGGAGTCAATTACTCTAAAATCAAACTTTCCTTTATATCCATGAAGATCCCAAATGCGTGGTTCTCCATTTAGTTTAAGCTGAGCAGGGTTGCAAAAATCACATGGTTTATCAAGTCCCAAAAGTTGTTTGTGACACTTTAATCCTACAATATTTAAGCCGTCTAAATATTCACTTAAGGCCTTATTGTGGCATAGGACAATATATGTTTCAGGGTTAGTAATATATATGGGGAATGGGAGCATATCCAAGAGTTTTTGTACTTCGTCTTGTTTATTTTCTAATATTTGCAAAGAAGAAAAGTAATGAATGGCATTATTTAGTAAATGCCCAAGAGTTATCATAGTACGTATGGTACGCTCTGCCCAGTCCTCTAAAATACCAAATTTCTCAACACCAAAACATTGATCAACGCCTAAAAAAGCTGAAAGCTTGCCCTCTGAAAATAGGGGAACAATAATAATACCGTCAATTTGTTGTTGTTTAAAAATCTTACGTGCTGAGGCATCCTTAAACTTGTCTACCGAGCTTATTACATAGGGTTCACCTGCCATCAATGCATTATACATCCCATCTGCATACATGGCATCACGCAAAGATATACCGCCTTCAAGTAAATCCTTAAAAGGGGGCAAGCGCGAATCTACCCAAGAAAATGTATTTTCCCACTTCTTACCATCAAAAGAAAATATATACACACGATGCACATGTAATGCATTGCCCACATCCACTAAGGTATTGTGCAAGAAAGAATCTAAGTTTGTGGCACTAAGCATGCCACTGGAAAGACGTAAAAAAAGGTCTGTAGTATTTTTTATGTGTTCTTGCATTGGATCACCGTATTTTACATTTTTTAAAGCAATAAATTATGTAAAACATATGCCATTATCCTTTCTTAAATAAAAAAGGCTTGTGGGTAAATTGGTATATAACTTTACGTAAATCTTCGGGTACAAAGGGTTTTATTACATGTGCTTGCATACCTACTTCATGACTTTTTTCATAGTCTTGCACCAAGGCATGAGCTGACATAGCTACTATGGGCAAAGTATCATATGCTCTATTATTTCTTATGTATCTTGTAGCTTCGAGTCCGTCCATATGTGGCATTTGTATATCCATGAGTACAAGGTCATATGTATTTTTTGCAAGCATGTCTAAAGCAATGCGTCCATCTTCAGCACTATCTACATAGCAGCCATAATCCTCAAGTACGGCAGTAGCAATTTGTATATTAATTTCATTGTCTTCCACTAAAAGTATGCTTACCCCTGAAATATCTGCTACGCTGTTTGAAGGTAGTGGATCACTAGGTTTAAGGTTTTGTTGTTCATGTGCCTTGGTAAAGGGGATGGTACATATAAATGTAGCCCCTTGTCCAAGTGTACTTTCAACTAGAATGTTACCCCCCATAAGGTGTACTAAGTGCTGGGTAATGGTAAGCCCAAGGCCTGTACCGCCATAGTTGCGTGTGGTGGAGGCATCTGCCTGGGTAAAGGCTGTGAATAATTTATTAATATTTTCTTTTGAAATACCTATGCCTGAATCTTGAACTTTAAGCTCTATGATTTGTTCATTGGTTTTATCTTGAATTAGTTGTATACTAATGCAAACATGGCCTTTATTGGTAAATTTCAAGGCATTATTGGTCAAGTTTAATAGTATTTGTGAAAGACGTAATGTATCACCACAAAGTAAAGTAGATATTTTTTCATCCATATGGCATTGTAAATCAATACCCTTAGTATCCGCTTCTATTTGCAATATAGCCTGTATTTCATGCAATACATCTGATAGCCTAAAAGGCTTTTTTTCAAGTTCTATTTCATTGCTTTCAAGCTTAGAAAAATCTAAAATATCATTAATGATAGCCAAAAGATTGCGTGAAGAAATTTGTATTTTTTATAAAAATCCTGCCACTTGCTGACTTTTGTTTGCACCTGATGCCAAATGTGTCATACCTATAATACCGTTTAGGGGGGTGCGTAATTCATGGCTCATGTTAGCTAAAAAATGCCCTTTAGCAATATTTGCTTCACGTTCAAGTACTTGCTCACGTTGAAGGCGTAATGTGTCTGTGATGTCTAATGCCACAGAAATACGCGCGTTAGGGGTTTTCTCCCATGATGTACAGCGATCAATAATTTTATATTCTTTGCCTGTTAGTGGATTATGGTGATGCCATACATAAGGCGGTGCACCTTTTTCTAAAAATGCATTGGTGCAAAAAGGGCAGGGTGCATCTAGATTTTGTAATATTTCATAGCATTTTTTTTGTCCTATTTGTGATACATCAAAAAGATCTGCTATGGCCTTATTATAAAAAATAATGGAATAATCATCAATATTTGATACGTAAATAGGGTAGGGGAAAGCGTCAAATAAAGCCTGAACTTGTTTTTTCTTTTTTTGCAAGATTCGTTGAGTCTTAAAATAAGCTTTGGCATTATTTAGTATATTGCCTAAAATAATAACAGTATTTATGATGTTATCAGTCCAGCCTAATATGTATTGGCATTGATCAACGCCAAACATGCCTATAATTACATCTTTATCAAAAAGAGGTACTGTGACTAGGGCTTTTACACCTTGGTTTTCTAGCATGTTTCGTGTTTTTTCATCATCAATATTTGTAACATCTGATACTATAAAGGGTTTTCTTTTATTTAAAGATGATAAAAGATAACCTTCATCTTGCGAATTGGTAAAATGAATTTCTTGTAATTCATCAATATGACTTGAAATTCCTTCTGCTGCCCACTCATAAGTATTAGACCACAAATTATCTTTTACTTCAAAAATATAGCTACGACTCACCTGTATAACCTTACCAATGTCGGCAATGGTTTCCTCCAAAAAAGACGCTTCATCTTTTGCTGTGAGCATGCGCGATGAAATGCGAATAAATAATTCAACATGCTCAAAGTTAGAAGCATAATTGGACGGTAAGCTTGGGCTCATAGATACTCTATTACTATATATAGTTATAATAAGTATAGTTACGTTAAATTGTTTAGTAAAATTTAAGCATGTATAGCAGCATGGGAATTTTGCAAAATTATTATTTAATAAGAATAAAAAACAGTTATGCAATAAATTTTTGAACTGCGTATTGTTAATTATATAGCCTCAGCAAATAATTTTCAAGCTAAAAATATGTTATACTAAGTTCGAGCTTGCATTATTCTAATTTACATTTTTTTATTATTTTAATTATTATCATAAAATGTTGCATAGCCTGTTGAATATAAAATTTATATGATAGTCTTGTTAATACGAAAATTGGTATGTAAGGTATTGTTTAATATAGACTTGGTGTTTTAGTGTAAAGCGTAACTTGCTAAGGTATCAGTGCTGTGATATTGATGCAAAAGTTATGGTTTGTGACCTTGGTTAAAGCTAGTAATCCATTAAAAAAGGAGTAAGTATGAAGAGTTTTTTTGTGGCTATATTATTAACAATTATCGTTTTTTCAGCACAAATATCTTATGCTATTAGTATTGGTGGAAGTGTGCGCGGTGGTGGTTTTGGTATTGGTGCAAGTTCGGATGGTTCTGCTACTGTTAGTGGGGGTAGAGGGCCAGTTAGTGGTTCTGTGCGCATTGATAGCGATTCAGATGGCGAATCTTCTACATCAAATAATCAAGAGTTTTCAAATTCTGCTCCCTCTGCAAATTCAGAAGTCACTGTTATTTTTGAAATTGATCCTAAGGATCTCAAAAAATATAAAGGTAAGACACCAAAGGCATACGCTAGACAAAATGGTGCACTGATATACTCTGATATTTTTTATCTTGCTTATCATAAAGGAAATAAACGCATCGAAACTAAGATAGTAGAGGCTGATGGCTATATTCGACATAGTTCTATGATGGACAAGGATATTGTTATTAAAATGCCTAAGGGTAATTGCCAAATGAAGAATGATGATTTTATTTGCCCTAAATAGTCAAACCTTGAAGACCCGCCCGTGGTGAAAACACTTTGGCACATAGATGCCGGTGCGACAAGTGTCGCCTTATGGGTGGGTCTATCCCTTCTTAAAAAATTTGTTTTTTGCTACGTAAAATTAGCAAAAATTCGCATTTCATGCTCTTGTTTTGCAATTTTATTAGTTCGTTTTAATCATAAAAACAATTTGTTTCAAGTGGTTACCATGTTTTTCAGTGTCAACTAATTAGTCGGTGCTGGGAAACGCGTTTCACGCATTTTTCTAAAAAGGCGCTCGCTCCAAATATCGCTTTTCGAACGCTAGAAGTTAATTCTGGCTTATTTTACGCGGCGCAAAATTTTCTTTGCAGAAAATTTTGATAGCCGCCACTGAAAAAAAGCCCCTTTGAGCTTCAAAAATTGCCAGAAATTCGCATTCCATGCTCTT
>CAYJLD010000038.1:0-22830 GCA_964371195.1 uncultured Desulfovibrionaceae bacterium
ACTTCCTTGACATGGAAGGGGTCAGCAGTTCAAGTCTGCTCGTTCCTACCAAATATTTAATGATAGTCGATAGTAGTATTATGTTTTCGGCTCTAAGGGGAGGTTACGCCTTCCCTTTTTATATTTTTTAAATACAGCTTAGGAGTTGTTTGTAGTGAATGTGCAAATTGATGGTGTTGAAATAGAAGTGGCTGAAGGCGCTATTTGTGCTGAGGCCTTAAAATCAGCACTTAGCGGCAAAAAATTTAAGAGTGTTGTGGCTTGTATTATGGGTGATGAATTGTGTGACCTTTCTACTCCTATTTTGCCCAACACTACTGAAATTACTCCTATTTATGTCGACTCTCCCCAAGGTTTAGATATCATTCGTCATTCCACTGCTCATATTATGGCAGCGGCGGTTTTAAGGCTTTTTCCTAAGGTTAAAGTTACCATTGGCCCTGCCATAGATAATGGTTTTTATTATGATTTTGATACGGATAAGCCCTTCACAGCCGATGATTTAATAGCCATTGAGGCTGAAATGCAAAAAATCATTAAAGAAGCTTTACCATTTGCACGTAGCGAAATGGGTAGAGATGAAGCTATTAAGTATTTTAATGATTTAGGTGAAACATACAAGGCAGAAATTATTACAGACATTGCTCAAGATACAGTGTCGCTATATCAATGTTCTGAGTTTTTAGATCTTTGTCGTGGTCCACATATTCCGCATAGCGGGCATGTTAAGGCTTTTAAATTGCTTTCTGTGGCTGGTGCATATTGGCGTGGAGATGAAAAAAATAAAATGCTTTCCCGTATTTATGGTACTGCATTTGCTGATGAAAAAGCTTTGAAAGCCCATTTGCATAATTTAGAAGAAGCTAAAAGGCGTGATCACCGTAAGCTTGGCCGTGAACTTGATTTATTTACATTTCATGAAGATGTGGCCCCTGGCATGGTTTTTTGGCTACCCAAAGGCATGCTTGTGCGCACCATTTTAGAGGATTTTTGGCGCAAAGAGCATTTAAAACGTAATTATGATATTGTCCAAGGGCCGCAGCTTTTGCGCGTAGAAACATGGCAGACCTCCGGGCACTATGATAATTACCGCGAAAATATGTACTTCACCAATATTGAAGATGATGCTTATGGTGTAAAACCCATGAATTGCATTTCGCATATGCTTATTTATAAAAATGCTTTACGAAGTTATCGCGAATTGCCACAACGATATTTTGAGCTAGGCTTGGTGCATAGACATGAGAAATCAGGTGTTTTGCATGGTCTATTTCGTGTGCGCCAATTTACTCAAGATGATGCACATATTATTTGTACCAATGAACAATTAGAGGATGAAATTATTGGTGTAATTGAGCTTGTTAGTGATTTAATGAAATTATTTGATTTTGATTATAAAGTTGTTATTTCTACCAAGCCAGAAAAATATATTGGTACAGATGAAGCATGGGAGCTTGCAACTTCTGCTCTTACTAAAGCTGCTGAGCGTGTGGGCATTGATTATAGCATAAATGAAGGTGATGGAGCATTTTACGGACCTAAGATAGATGTGAAATTACTTGATTCTCTTGGGCGCGAGTGGCAATGTTCAACTATTCAATGTGACTTTACTTTGCCGGAACGTTTTGATTTAGAATATGTAGGTCAAGATGGTGAGCGGCATAGACCAGTCATGGTGCATAGGGCTATAATGGGGTCATTAGAACGCTTTATTGGTGTTTTGATTGAACACTATGCTGGTGCTTTGCCAACTTGGCTTATACCAGAGCAAGCCAGAATTTTAACAGTTACAGATGCACAAAACGAATTTGCATTGTCTGTTCAAGATACTTTGCAAAAAAGTGGCATTAGAGTTAGTGCTGATGTGCGCAATGAAAAATTAGGTTTTAAAGTGCGTGAAGCGCAATTGGCTAAAGTTCCATATATTCTTGTAGTTGGTGACAAGGAAGTTGAGGAACAAAGCCTTAATGTGCGCTTGCGAAATGGAGATAATCTTGGCCCTAAAAAACCACTTGAGGTGGTACAATTAATTGAGGCTGAGTGTGAGGAACCCTTTAAGAAGAGAGGTATGCGTTATAGCTTCGCCTAATATGAGACCACGGCGTGAAATGCCGCAAGATAGTGTACGCCGCAATGAGATGATACGCGCTCGTGAAGTGCGTGTTATTGGTGCGGAAGGTGAACAGTTAGGAATACTTGACCGCAATGAAGCCATTGCTGCTGCTAAAGAAGCGGGTTTGGATCTTGTGGAGGTTGCAGCCACTGCTGATCCGCCTGTTTGTCGTATTATGGACTATGGAAAGTTCAAGTATGAGCAACAAAAAAAGAAGCAGGAAGCAAAGAAAAGACAAACTGTGGTGCAAATTAAAGAAATCAAGGTTAGGCCTAAAACTGATGACCATGATTATGAAACTAAGGTGCGCCATATTCGCCGCTTTATTGAAGCAGGGGACCGCTGTAAGGTAACGGTGTTTTTCCGTGGGCGCGAAATTGTACACAAAGATCGCGGTATGACTATACTTGAGCGTATTGTTGCTGATTTGCAAGATATTGCTAAAGTTGACCAAGAGCCACGCTCTGAGGGTCGTACTTTGCAAATGCTACTTATACCTAAAAAGTAGGCCGGAAATTTTTTATATTTTGCCTCTTGCCTTTATAAGTTTTTTAGGGCAAGTTACGGCTTCTTTACGCATATAGCTTAAGTCACTATTTTTTGTGATGAAGTATGTATGCTGTAAATATATTTTTGCTGTTTGTTTTTAAATAGTTAGGAGAATAACATGCCTAAGATCAAAACTCGTCGCGCTGCTGCCAAGCGTTTTGAGGTCACTGGAACTGGCAAGTTTAAGCGTCGTCGCCAAAACTTACGCCACATTTTGACCAAGAAAAATGCCAAACGCAAAATGCGCCTTGGTCAATCTGCCATAGTAGATAGCACCAATGAAAAAGCAGTACGCAGAATGCTGCCTAATGCTTAAGTGATTTTTTTGGTTAATAAGTAAAGAAGCTTCTAAATCCCTAAGTGGTGCTTCAAGCTTATTTTTGTTAAAATTTTTTTTATTAGGCTGGCATGATCTCCGCCTCGCCTAATAATTGGAGGGTATTCCCATGCGTGTAAAGAGAGGTCTTGCCGCACATCGCAGGCATAAAAAATATTTGGCCATGGCCAAGGGCTTTAGGGGTGGACGTAGTCGTTTATACCGTACAGCTCGTGAGGCTGTGGAGCGTTCGCTACAATACGCCTATATTGGGCGTAAATTGCGTAAACGTGATTTTCGTAAACTTTGGATTTTGCGTATTAACGCCGGAGTGCGTGAGTATGGTCTTTCCTATAGCCGCTTTATGCATGGCTTAAAGAAAGCTAATATTGAACTAAACCGCAAGGTGCTTGCTGATATGGCAGTGCGTGCAAAAGATGATTTTGCTAAACTTGTGGATGTAGTTAAGGCGGCTTTACAATAGTATTTTATCCTAAGCAAACAGCAAACGCCTAGAGCAAATGTGAGAATGCACCTTGTGCCAAAGGCATGGGGTGCATTTTTTATAGTTTGAAATTGCTTTGAGTATAAAATGAATTTATATAATATATTCTTTTCCATAGAAGGTTGATATGAATTTAATTACTGCACTAGAGAGCCTAGTGCCTGAATTACAAGAAGGTCTAGATAAAGCCACTTCGCTTATTGATTTAGAGGCCTTGCGCATTGACTTTTTAGGCCGTAAGGGGCGGGTTGCGCAAATTATGTCTAAATTGCCAAGCCTTGAGCCAGATCAAAGGCCAGCTGTGGGGCAAAAGGCCAATGAGGTAAAATCTGCTTTAAATAGTCTTTTTGACCAAAGTAAGCAAAAGCTTGATGCTAAGAGTCAAGCCGAAGCCTTGGCCCGTTTTGATGCAAGCTTACCCAGCCGTGCCCCTTGGCAAGGTTCATTGCATCCTACCACATTGGTTATGGAAGAGATTTGCGAAATATTTAAGAAGCTTGGATATGATATTATGTCTGGACCTGAGGTTGAAACAGACTATCATAATTTTGAAGCCCTAAACTTGCCCCCAGAGCATCCAGCACGTGATATGCAAGACACGCTTTATGTTACCGATAGGGTAGTTATGCGCACACATACATCACCTGTGCAGGTGCGTACCATGCTTCAAAAGCGTCCCCCCTTAGCCATTATTGCACCAGGTAAGGTGTATAGGCGTGATTCAGACATTACGCATACACCCATGTTTCATCAAGTGGAAGGCTTGTTAGTAGATAGAAATGTTAGCATGGCTGAGCTTCGTGGTACGCTAACTGCTTTTATGCGCAATGTATTTGGTCCTCAAACCAATGTACGTTTTCGCCCAAGCTTTTTCCCCTTTACTGAGCCATCGGCCGAAGCTGATATTTCTTGTTGTATTTGTGGTGGAAGTGGTCATTTAGGCTCTGATATTTGTCGTGTTTGCAAAGGCACGGGTTGGGTGGAAATTTTAGGTTGTGGTATGGTTGATCCTGCTGTTTTTGAGGCAGTGGGTTATGATCCAGAAGAATACACTGGTTTTGCCTTTGGCTTAGGAGTTGAGCGTGTGGCCATGCTCAAATATGGTATTGGCGATTTACGGATGTTTTTTGAAAATGATGTACGCTTTTTATCGCAATTTATATAGTATATTGCTGGTATTTATCTTGGTTTTAGGACTTACTTTGAGTTGGCCTATACTGTCCAATGCTGCACCTGCTGCTGGTACTGGACTTGAAGGTGGACAAAAACACAGTTATGGTCCTGATGTAGAAGGTCGGAGCAGGCCTGGTATTGTTGGTACCGGTATGGTTGATGCCTATGGTAATCCTGTTATCCCTGAAGAAGAGGATAATACACCGCGTCAGCGTTTGCGCAAAGGTGCTTATGGTGGGAGTAGTAATAATCAACCTTCGCGTCCTTTGCCTGATTTGCCAGAAACAGATGCTGGTTGGAAATTCAAATAATATAAGGTTCTTATTATGTTGTTAAGTTTGAAATGGCTGCAAGAGTTTGTGCCCTTTACCCATAGTGCTAAGGAACTTGGGGAGCGTTTGACCATGCTTGGTCTTGAGTTAGAAGAAGTTTTACGCCCCTTTGATAATATTGAACCTATAGTTATTGGGCATGTGGTTGAATGCGCAAAACATCCTGAAGCAGATAAATTGTCTGTATGTAAGGTAGATGTTGCTCAAGCAGAACTACTTGATATTGTTTGTGGTGCGCCTAATGTAGCCCAAGGGCAAAAGGTTCCTGTGGCTCTTGTGGGTACAAGTATGCCGGATGGTTTGGTTATCAAAAAAGCCAAGTTGCGTGGGCAGGTGTCACTAGGCATGATTTGTTCTGAGCGTGAGCTTGGTTTAACGGATGATCATAGTGGTATTATGGTTTTACCTGAGGATGCGCCCATTGGTACTAAGCTTGTTGATTATTTAGATCTTGATCGTGAAGTTTTGGATATAGGCATTACACCCAACCGTGCTGATTGCATGTCTGTGCTTGGTATAGCAAGAGAAGTTGCATTGGCTTATGACTTACCTTTAACTATGCCAAAATTTGCTGTTTATGAAAAAGGTCCTAGTGTAAATGTACCTATAACTATCGCGGATGCATCGCTTTGTCCTCTATATCAAGGTCGCGTTATTGAAAATGTAAAAATAGGCCCATCACCTGCCAAATTGCGTTATCGTTTGCATGCTGTAGGAGTGCGCCCCATATCAAATATAGTTGATATAACTAACTATGTATTAATGGAGTGTGGACAGCCTTTACATGCTTTTGACGCAAATAAGTTAAGAGGTAATTGCATTCATGTGGACTTAGCCACAGAGGGCGAGACCTTAGTTACCCTTGATGGTCAAGAACGCAAATTAAAAGCTGATGACTTGACCATTCGTGATGCTGAAGGACCAACGGCTCTAGCAGGGGTTATGGGTGGTTTTGATTCAGAAATTACTGCTGAATCCCATACTGTGTTTTTAGAAAGTGCAGTATTTCGTCCTGCCAGCATTCGCAAAACATCTCGACGCCTTGGACTTTCCAGTGAGGCTTCATATCGCTTTGAGCGTGGAGTTGACCAAGTGGCTAATACATGGGCTATGGATAGGGCTGCTAGTCTTATGGCAGAGCTGGCAGGTGGGCAAGTATGCAGAGGTGTTTGCAAGGCTGAACCATTGCCATTTAACCCGCGTAAAATTAAATTTCGTTTGGAAAGAGCTAATTCATTGCTAGGCCTTAAACTTGAGGCAGAATTTTGTCATAAAGTATTACAAGGGCTTGGGTGTAAGATTAATGATGCTGATGCTACATGTTGGGAAGTTGTTGCGCCATCTTGGCGTGGTGATTTTGAGCGTGAGGCAGATTTAATTGAAGAAGTTGGACGCGTATACGGTCTTGATCGTATTGAACCGGTATTACCAGTGCTTAGGCCTAATTTAGAAGATGCTGGAGCTAAGGAAACAGGCTTTTCTTTCTGGTCAAGAATTAAGAACTGGGGCCAAGGCTTAGGTTTAAACGAAGCTGTAAACTATAGCTTCGTTGGACATAAAGATTTAGACTTCTTGAATTTACCAACAGAAGAACGCGTGTCCATATTAAATCCGCTCTCAGCAGAGCAAGATGCTTTACGTACAGCTCTAGCTCCAGGTTTACTCCAAACATTACGCCATAATATTGCTCAGGGTAATGCTGGAGTGCGAATTTTTGAACTTGCACATATCTTTATGGCTGATAGTAATTCTGAAACTACGGTGAAGGAATTGGGTCGTCTTGGTTTACTGCTCTATGGTGCACGATTTGATGGAACATGGCCTCATGTTACTGAAGATGCAGACTATAGTGATATAAAAGGTATTGTGGAGCATCTATTTGCATTTTTACATATCAAGGATGTTAAATTTATCCAATTTGAGGGCCATCAATTCTTATCACCTTGTATTGACATACAATATCAAGGTAAATCCCTAGGATTTATGGGACAGGTTAAGGCAAATATTGCTGATGATTTTCACGCTAAAAAGCCAGTATGGCTTGCTGAAATTGACCTTGATTTATTGTATGAATTAAATCATTCTGCAAGTATAAGCTTTAAGAGTTTACCCATGTACCCACCAGTACGCCGTGATATAACGGTTATGTCTGAGCAAATGTTGGCTGTGGGTGCGGTTATTGAGCATGTGCAAGCCATGAAGTTGGCTTTACTTGAAGATATAAGTTTAATAGACCTTTTTGAGCCAGAAGCAGGCGGGCGTAATGCAACTTATCGCCTAACTTTTAGGCATGAAAAGCGCACTCTTAAGGATACAGAGGTAGACAAGGAGAGGGAAAAAGTGGCACAATCACTTATCCAAACCTTAGGTGTACGCATATAAATTGTTAGGCCTTATTTGTGAGGTGGAAAATGGCGGAAAAAACATACCGTATAGGGGATGTAGCTGCATTACTTGAGCTGAAAAGCTATGTTTTGCGATTTTGGGAAACTGAGTTTTCACAGCTAGCACCACTACGCACTGGCAAGGGGCAGCGTTTATATACCGAAGAGCATGTGACCTTACTAAAGCGCATCAAACATCTCTTACATGAACAAGGCATGACCATTGATGGCGCACGTCGCGTTTTGCATTCTGAGCAAGGGCATAAATGGGAAGAAAAGCCAAGCCCTGTTGTTGTGAAGGATTCTAATATTAGTGAAGTGCGTAAGGAATTATTAGAATTGCGTCAAATGCTTGCTAAAACTTGTGACCTGTTAAGTGATTAAGGTGTATTAATGCATACTCCCATCATTGCTCCGTCACTTTTGAGTGCTAATTTTGCAATACTTGAGCAAGAACTCAAAGCCTTAGAGAAGGCTCAAGTTTCTTGGTTGCACTTGGATATTATGGATGGAAACTTTGTGCCTAACATTACATTTGGGCCACCAGTTATTGCGGCTTTGCGTAAAATTAGCTCACTCTACTTTGATACACATCTTATGATTGAAGCTCCAGAGCGTTATGTAGATGACTTTCACAAGGCTGGAGCTAATATGTTGGTGGTGCATGTGGAGGCTACAGTTCACCTTCAACGCACCCTTGCATCCATTCGTGCGCTTGGTATGCAAGCCGGTGTATCCTTAAATCCGTCAACATCACTTAGCAGTATTGAATATGTACTTGATGATGTAGATATGATTTTACTAATGAGTGTTAATCCTGGATTTTCTGGACAAAGTTTTATTCCTGCTACTTATAATAAAATTAAAGAATTACGTAATATGCTTGATGAAGCTGGCAAGGCACATATAAAAATTCAAGTGGATGGTGGGGTAGACCCAAATAACATTGCCGCTCTTATTGATTGTGGAGCAGATGTATTTGTTTCAGGTTCGGCATTTTTTTCTAAGCCGCCTTATGACAAGCGTTTGCAAGATTTTATGGACGCTGCAGCACTTGCAAAAAGAAAACCCTTGGGGGGAGATTATGGTAACGCGTAAAGAATTAGCCAATGCCCTACGTTTTTTAGCTATTGATGCTATTGAACAATCAAAATCTGGTCACCCCGGTGCACCTATGGGTATGGCGGATATGGCAGAAGCTCTTTGGCGACATCACTTAAAACATAATCCAGAAAATCCACATTGGGTCAATAGAGATCGCTTTGTATTATCCAATGGGCATGCATCCATGTTGCTTTATGGTCTTTTGCATTTGAGTGGATATGATGTAAGTATTGATGATATTAAAAAATTTAGAACCTTTAATTCTAAAACCCCAGGGCACCCAGAGTATGGGCATACCCCAGGGGTTGAAAGTACCACAGGGCCATTAGGTCAAGGTATTGCCATGGCTGTGGGTATGGCCTTAGCAGAGGCCCATTTAAGTACGCATTTTAATCGTCCAGATTATAATATTGTTGATCATTACACCTATGTATTTTTGGGTGATGGCTGCATGATGGAAGGCATTTCACATGAGGCTTGTTCATTGGCTGGAACGCTAGGTTTAAATAAACTAATTGCTATGTATGATGCCAATAACATTTCCATTGATGGAAAAATTGATGGCTGGTTTGCCGAAGATGTGGCTAAGCGTTTTGAGTCCTATGGTTGGCAAGTGTTACGTGGGGTTGATGGGCATGATTTTACCTTGCTTGATGAAGCCATAGAGCTTGCAAGGGCTGAACATCAAAAACCAAGTTTAATAATTTGCAAAACTCATATTGGCTATGGCTCGCCAAATAAAGTAGATTCTAGTGCTTGTCATGGTGCTCCACTTGGGGCTGAGGAAGTTAAAGCCACCCGTAAAGCCCTAGAGTGGGAATTTGAACCATTTGTCATTCCAGAAGTGATTGCTGATGCTTGGGATGCACGAGCTTATGGCCTTAAGGCTGAGGCAGAGTGGAAGACAAGCTTTATGGAATATGCTGAAAAGTATCCAGAACTGGCAGAAGAGTTTACACGTCGTATGCAAGGTGAACTTCCTTCCGATTGGGGTAGTAAAGTACAAGAGGCCATTGAAGCTTTTAATACTGCCAAAGAAAGTAAGGCAACGCGTATATCTTCGCAAAAAGCTCTTGAAAGCTTAATGCCTTTATTACCAGAGCTTATGGGCGGATCAGCTGATTTGACTGGCTCCGTGGGTACTATGAATAAACATTCAAACCCTATAACACCTCAAGATTTTAGTGGTAATTATATTTACTACGGAGTGCGTGAATTTGCCATGGGCGCTATGATGAATGGTATGGCTTTACATGGTGGCGTTTTGCCCTATGCTGGAACATTTATGATATTTTCTGATTATGCCAAAAATGCCATTAGACTTTCAGCACTTATGGGAACGCATACTTTATGGGTTTTAACGCATGATTCCATTGGTGTTGGGGAAGATGGTCCTACGCATCAACCCATTGAACAAGTGGCTGGTTTGCGCCTAATTCCTAACGCGCGAGTGTGGCGTCCTTGTGATACTGTGGAAACTATGGTAGCTTGGAAGTGCGCTGTGGAAGATAATAGTCATCCACATTGTTTCTCATTGTCACGCCAAGATTTACCATTTGTTGAGCGAAGCCAAGAGCAAATTAAGAATATAGAAAAGGGTGGCTATATTTTACGTGATTGTGATGGTGTGCCACAACTGATTATTATGGCTACTGGCTCTGAAGTTGGTTTAGCCTTAGAAGCTTACGAAAAATTAAGTTCGACAGGCAAGCAAGTACGCCTTGTATCTATGCCTTGCACCAATGTTTTTGATGCTCAAGATGCAACTTACCGCGAAAGTGTTTTGCCAAGTGCTGTGCGTGCAAGGCTTGCTATAGAGGCTGCTAGTAGTGATTTTTGGCATAAATATGTAGGTTTTGATGGTCGTATTGTGGGCATGACTGGTTTTGGGGCTTCTGCTCCAGGTGCAGAATTATTTGCTCATTTTGGTTTTAATATTGAAAATGTATTAAAAGTGGCCAATGAAGTTTTAAATTAACTACTTAAGGAATATATATGCCTATTTTACAACTAAAAGATTTGGACATTAAGGGCAAGCGTCTTGTTATACGTGAAGATTTAAATGTACCCTTAAAAAACGGTGTAATTAGTAATGATAAGCGCATTCGTGCGGCTTTACCTACCATTAAACTTGCTCTTGAAGGTGGAGCAGGGGTCATTTTAATTTCACATTTAGGTCGTCCCACCGAAGGTGACTTTGAAGAGCAATTCTCCTTAAAACCTGTAGCAGCACGTTTAAGTGAACTCTTAGGCATTGATGTAGGTTTTGCATCAAGCCTTGATGATGCACAGGTAGAACTAGGTGGTTGTGTGCTTTGCGAAAATATTCGCTTTGTTAAGGGTGAGAAAAAAAATGACCCTGCACTGGCCGAAAAGTTGGCTAAGCTTGGTGATATATATGTAATGGATGCCTTTGGTGCATCACATAGAGCTCACGCCTCCACCGAAGGGGCAGTGCGCAAGGCTAAACTTGCTTGTGCTGGGCCACTTATGGCAGCTGAACTTGCAGCTTTTGCCAAGGTTCAAGATGACCCTAAGCGCCCCTTAGTTGCCATTATTGGTGGGTCTAAGGTTTCATCAAAACTTGCTTTACTTGAAAACCTTTTAAATAAGGTAGATAGGCTTATTGTAGGTGGCGGTATAGCCAATACCTTCCTTGCAGCTGCTGGATATGCTATTGGTACTTCACTTTGTGAGGATGACTTAATTCCTGCTGCCAAGCGTATTTTGGAGCAAGCCAAGGCAGATGGAAAAATTTTGCCTTTGCCTTGCGATGTGGTAGTAGCTAAGGCTTTAGCTCCAAACCAAGACGCACAAACAGTTGATATAGATAAGGTTCCATCTGATTGCATGATTTTAGATGTGGGCCCAAAAACTGTAGAGCAATATGCTAAGCTTTGTGTTGACGCAGCAACCATTGTTTGGAATGGTCCTGTGGGAGCATTTGAGACAGAACCCTTTGGAGAAGGTACTAAAGCTTTGGGCCAAAGCTTGGCTCAGTGTGCAGGCTTTGTAGTTGTGGGTGGAGGCGACTCGGTAGCGGCTGTTGAGCAGTATGGTCTTGCCCAAGATATGGATTATATCTCTACTGGCGGTGGCGCTTCGCTTGAGCTTTTAGAAGGCAAAACTTTGCCTTCAGTGGCAGCATTAAGTGAGCGTGCATAATTTAATACAATAATGAATTTTTGCTTTTGTCCCCTCACAAAATGTTGAGGGGCCCATCATTTATTAAGTCACTCTCTATTATTTTTATAATGGCCTAATAAAGAAAATTACTCATTGAATGTATTATAGTTTTCATGTATACGTTTTATATAACTATGTTTAAGGAGCAACAAAATGCGTAGATTTTTTCAAGAAAGCTGGCAAGGAATACCCTTTTCAGCCTTTACGCATGTATCATTTTTTCATTTAGCTGGCAGTGAGTTTTATGCCACATTTTATGAAGAGCTCTTTAGACGTTATACTAGTTGGGAGTGTTTACCAGCCGATTGGCGAGCAAGCAAGGACAAAGGGGCAAAATGGCTTGCAGAACAAATCAAATCCCAACGAGAACATTGGGAACATGAAGATATGCCAGAGGCTCCCCCAAGAGTTCTTTCCATAGGTAGTGGCCTAGGTTATATGGAAAAAGCTTTGCTTGACGTTATTCCAAACATTGAATTGCATGTCAATGAACCAAGTACCGTAGGTTTGCGCTGGCTTAGAAATTGTGTACCTACGGAGCGCATCTATATTGGAACCCCACATTTATGTATTCCGGCCGATGTCACTTATAATATAATTTATCTTTCAGCCATAGATTATAGTATGAATAATCATGACTTTGAACTAACTTTACGTGAAATACGAGCCCAACTTGCTCCAGGTGGAAGATTGCTTTGTATTTCTGCGTCGTTATTAGAAGAAGATAGCATGGCTGGAACCATAGTCAATGCTTTTAAGATTGGCTTGCGCTATGTGCTGCACTTTCTAGATGTGCGTCGCCAACAGCTTTGGGGCTGGCGTCGTACTCGCGATGAATATCATAATATTTTTACCGCTGCAGGTTTTAGAAATATTCATGATGGCTGGCTTGATGATGGCTTTAATAGCTATTGGATTAGCGGCGAATAATCTTTTTATAATTCTATATTGAATAATCTTTCTTAGGTTCTGCATAAAAAGTCAAAAATAAACTTTCTTAACTATTCATTATTGCTTACTATGTATATGGTATACATTTAAATAGGTCTGTATCAAAAAATACATTGTTTTTTTTTGAATTTCATGTATTGTACGCCTATACAATTGTATATGGAATTGTCTTTAAAAACCTTTTATGCAGGAAGGAGGGCTTGAAAGTCATGGATGGATTGATAACTGTTCTAACCAATATTCTAAACCCCATAAATAGCTTTGTTTGGGGTCCAGTAATGCTTGTGTTACTTTTAGGTACAGGGCTTTATTTAACCCTTGGATTACGCTTTTTGACTTTTATGCGTATTCCACAAGGTTTCAAAAAACTTTGGGATGGAAGAAAAACCCGTAGCGACGTTGAGGGAGAACTATCACCATTCCACGCGCTTATGACAGCTCTTGCTGCAACAGTTGGTACTGGTAATATTGTGGGTGTTGCTACAGCTATCTTTGCTGGTGGCCCAGGTGCACTTTTTTGGATGTGGTGCACTGCTATGCTTGGTATGGCCACAAAATTTGCTGAGGCCCTCTTGGCTGTTCGCTATCGCGAAATTACCCCAGAAGGTAACGTAGTGGGCGGGCCTATGTACTATATTAAAAATGGTCTTGGTCCAAAATGGGCTTGGCTTGGTACCCTTTTTGCTGTCTTTGGTGCTGTGGCTGGTTTTGGTATTGGTAACCTTACTCAAACTAACTCCATTGCTGATGCTGTAAAAGCAAATTTTGGTATTGAACCAACTATTACTGCCGTTGTATTAGTCATTTTTGTTGGCATAGTACTTGTGGGCGGTGTGCGTCGTATTGGTGCAGTTGCCGGTAAGGTTGTGCCCGTTATGGCAGTTTTTTATATCATTGCATCTTTATTGGTAATTATAGTTAAAATTGATATAATTCCAACTGTATTTGCTACCATCATTGAAGAAGCATTCACGCCATCAGCAGCCTTTGGTGCATCTATTTGGATGACCATTCGTTTTGGTGTGGCGCGCGGTGTATTTTCAAACGAGGCAGGCCTTGGTTCTGCCCCTATAGCTCACGCCACTGCTACTGTAAAAGATCCTGTAAATCAGGCTCTGATTGGTATGCTTGGAACATTTATTGATACAATTATCATCTGCTCCATGACTGGTTTTGCCATTCTTGCCTCTGGTGTGCTTGACCCCACCAGTGGTGTGAAGGGTGCTGCTCTTACAACCATGGCATTTAATACTGTGCTTGATGGTTTCTTGCCAGCTGGCTTTGGTGGTATTTTGGTAACTGTAGCTCTTTGCCTATTTGCTTACACCACAATTCTTGGTTGGTGCGTATATAGTGAGCGTTGCATGATTTATCTCTTTGGTGATAAAGTTCAAAAACCCTTTAGAGTTTTGTTTACCTTGGTAGTGCCCATTGGTGCTCTAGCTAAGCTTGAATTTGTATGGCTTCTTTCTGATACATTCAATGCTCTAATGGCTATTCCTAACTTAATTGGTATATTACTCTTAAGCCCAGTAATATTCACCTTAACTAAGGAATTTATTGAAAAAGAGAAAAATCAAAATAAATCTTAAGTGAGAAAACGCATATTTATTATGTAAAGATTTTTTAATAAGGATATTGTAAAATATAAACCCCACTAACATTATGTTGGTGGGGTTTTGTTGTGCATAATTTTATGATGGAATTAATTTCTATACGACCCTTTAAGGGTATAAGTAGCTAAAATATGTCCATCCATTTTTTTATAAAGGTCATTGTACAAAAAACCATTTTCAAGGTCTAACATCGTATCTAGAGCATAAACGTGAATTTCATAGATATGCGGAGCATCCGGTGGAGCCATACCACCATAGAATGATGATAATTCCTTGCTTTGATTACCACCTTGCATGCTCATCCAGCTGTTTAATCCTTGCACAAAGTCCTTTGCATTTTGGCTCTCATTTTCTTTAAGCTCTGTTTTGGTAATATTTGCTGCTGTCCAGTGAATCCAAGAAAATCCACCACTTACAGGAAAGGCATCTTTATCTTCCAAAACAATAACAAATGACTTCGCCTCATTGGGGGCATTTTCAATCTTTATGGGTAGTGAATATGTGGGCATGCCGTGTGAGTTAAACTGTGTACCGTGCTTACCGTATTTGTCCTCAATAACACCATTTACTATTCCTGAACTTGTTACAATCATCTTATTTTCCATTGCATTTAAGGTTGTGCAGTCAAAAAATATTGCTGCTCCAAATAGGGCTACTAACAAAATTAAAGCCAACTTCTTGGTATTCATTTCGAACCTCCTTTCTAATGAATTAAGAAGTAGCTTAATATAAAAATTAAATTGTTGTAAATTACCCACTTTTTTGTGGGCACAAAAAAATGTTAAGCTACAATATGCTCAGCGCACATTTGTTTTTCCATACCGTTTTGCTGCATATAATCTACCCCAAGTTTTTGCATGATTATAAGAGCTTCAAGGATTTTTTGTCCACGATTGGGGGTTAAAAAATACTCAACTCTAAGCGGATATCCTTCAAATTGATTTTTGTCGACAAAACCATAGTCTATGAGCTCTTTTAGATGCTGTAATAACATTTTTTGATTAATGCCATTAATCATCTTTTCAAGTTTAGATAAAGAACTTTTACCATCGCGTAGGCGCCAAATAATAATTGGCTTCCATTTGCCTTTAATCATATCGTGAGTCAGCTCCAAGGGGCATGTAAAACTATTTCTAATTTTCATTTATTATTCCTAATTTTTTCTATGTAACTTACAAAAAATTATGTGTATTGTTAAATAGTAAGTGATTAAAAGTAATATGTCAAAACTTCAAAATAATTATAATTCAACATGATTTTTGTGATTATTTCGCACTTTATTCTACTTTAATGATGTTTATTCTTAGGAAGAAAAGTAAAAAATTATAAGCTATTGCCACAGACAAAATGATTAAAATACAAAATTTATATCTTGTCATAGTAATTATTATAATAAAAATTTTTCAATTAGAATAAGGTGAATTATCCCATAAGAAATAAAATTTACTTTTGCTTTTTCTTTTTTTTAGTATACAATACATGAAATTGTATCACAATGATTTTAATAAAAATTTTAACATATTAGGATGATGGGAGCTATTATGCAGTCAGAGATAGCTGTTATAGGTCTTGGAACAATGGGTAATGCCTTAGTAAGAAATCTACTTAATCAAGGTTTTTCTGTGGCTGGTTATAATAGAAGCTTTCAAAAAACTAAAGACTTGAAAGTGTTACCAAATCAAAAATGGACAGCATGTCAAAGCCTTAAAGAGTTAATTGCTAATTTACAAAGGCCTCGTAAAATTATTTTAATGTTACCAGCTGGCAAGGTGGTGGATGAAATGATTGATACTTTGCTTAGTCTTTTAGATAAAGGTGACATATTGTTAGATGGGGGTAACTCTTACTTTGAAGATACTGAGCGGCGTTTTCAACTCTTAGAAAGTACAGGCATATACTATTTTGGCTTAGGTGTTTCCGGCGGTGAAGAGGGTGCACTTAATGGGCCAAGTCTTATGCCAAGTGGTGATAGTAAGGCTTATGATTTAATTAAACCGTATTTAGAAAGCATTGCAGCTAAGGAAAAAGGGCAGCCTTGTTGCACTTATATAGCTTCTGGTGGAGCAGGCCATTATGTAAAAATGGTTCATAATGGTATTGAATATGCAGATATGCAATTACTAGCCGAAGTTTATCTGATTTTAAAGCAAGTAATGGGGCTTGAAAATCATGAAATTGCAAAAGTTTTTGAAGCTTGGAATAAAACAGAATTACGTAGCTATTTGGTGGAAATTAGTGCAAAAATTTTCTTGGAACAAGATCCAGAGAATTTTGAGGGGCAACTTATTGATGCAATAGTGGATAAAGCAGGACAAAAAGGAACTGGTAGCTGGACTGCCATAGAGTCTTTACGCCAAGGTCAGGCTGTAAGCCTTATTGAGGGTGCAGTTAATTCTAGAATAGTCTCTAATTTAAATGAGTTACGAGAAACATATAAAAAGCCCATTGAACCTACAATCCAGGTAGATAAATCAAGGTTATTGCATGAAGTTGAATGGATTAAGCACGCTTATTATTTAAGTAAACGTTTAACCTATGCTCAAGGTTTTGCTTTAATGTATGATGCAGGACAGCATTATGGATGGCAACTTGATTTAAGTGCCATAGCGGCTATTTTCCGTAACGGGTGTATTATTCAAGCTAAATTATTAGAAGAAATTATGCTTTGCTATGCTAAATACCCAACATTAGAACATTTATTTTTGAGCAAAGAATGGCAAGATGTAGTTACAGAATTGCTTCCCTCATTAAGGAAATTAGTTGTAATGATAGTACAAAATGGCATTGCAGCACCTCTTATCACTGCCACCCTAACTCATTTAGATCAGATTTCAGCTCCATTACTTGGAGCAAATTTAATCCAGGCCCAACGTGATTTTTTTGGTGCTCATACTTTTGAGCGTAAAAATATAGCAGGCAAGGTTCATCATGAATGGAACAAATAAGACTACTTTTACCATTTTTGGTGGAACAGGTGACTTAAGTTATCGTAAACTCCTGCCAGCTCTTTTTAATTTGTATTTGCGAAGTAAACTTGGTCAAAATGATCGTATTTTGGTTATTGGCCGTCGTGACTATACTACTAATGATTATATTGAAATTATTAAAGATTGGATTATAAAATTTGCAAGATTTGAAAAAAATGAAGCGTCTTTACAGCAATTTTTTAAACATATTCAATATTTAAAGATGGATTTTACTAACATCCAAGCTTATGAAAATTTGTCCTCTGTATTAAATGAGGGTAGCTTTGATAAAAATATTTTCTACCTTGCAGTTGCGCCAAAGTTTTTTGAGCAAATTAGTTGTGGCCTTGCTAGCATTTGCCAAGAGAAAAATGTAAGTATTGTGCTTGAAAAACCATTTGGAGAAACCTTGGCTAGGGCAGAGGAGCTAAGCAGTAGTTTAGAAAATAACTTTGGTGCAGAAAATATATATCGTATTGATCATTATTTAGGCAAAGAAATGGTGCGCTCAATCCTAAATATACGCTCAACAAATCCCATTTTCATAAAGAGCTGGAATAATGATTGTATTCAAGAAGTACATATTTCTGCCCTAGAGGAAGAAGGCGTTGGCACACGTGGTGGTTATTATGATGAAGCTGGCGCTATGAAGGATATGTTACAAAATCACCTCATGCAAATTCTTACCATAGTTGCCATGGAACTACCTAACTCCATAATGGATATTACTTCAATACAAGCTAATCAAGAGAAATTATTGTCTTGTCTAAGACCTTTGAATAAAGTTGATATAAAAAAAGATGTAACTATTGCGCAATATGAAGGATACTTAGATGAATTACAAATTTCACCAAACTCAACGACAGAAACCTATGCGAAATGTCAAATTTTTGTTGATAATGAGAGATGGAAAAATGTTCCATTTATACTAACCACAGGCAAAAAATTAAATACACGCTTGATGGAAGTTGTCATATGGTTCAAACCCATTGGTGATGCCCCAGCCAATAGCCTGGTGTTCGATGTTCAACCTCGCGAAGGAGTAAAATTACGCTTTAATATTAAAGAACCAGGTGAAAGTGAAAACATTATACCAGTAGAAATGGATTTTTGCCAAAGCTGCAATATGAATTTCAACCACAATACACCAGAAGCTTATGAACGCCTCATTGACGCTGTATTTCAAGGTGATAGAATTTGGTTTTCAACTTGGAAGCAAATTGCTGCTAGCTGGTCTTATATTGAAGGACTAAAAAAACAATACCACAAACTTAACCTACCCATGCGTAGCTACAAAGCTGGGTCCAATGGACCAGACGAAAGTTAAGATTTATATAAGCTACTTAATTAGTAGATGCTTGTATAGACTCGCCTGTGAAATCAAACTAAAGCTAAATCAAATGATGGTTGCCGCTAATCAATCTGTGAGTTGAAATTTACTTGCTATAACTATTTGACTTATTAACGGATTACTATTTGTAATGCTACCTTTGACTAAAATCAACTGTATTTGCCTTTGACAATAGCCTATTAAGCATAGATGTCTGACCCTGTCGAGTGTAACGCAGCTTGATAGTTCATTTGCAGGCAACATTACTGTCAAACAAGGTGATAAGTCATTACTAGAACCAACAACAGCAAGGCAGCGTACTTGTGCAATATTTCAATTACCCTACAAAAACAAAGCATTAGTAAACAAAAATATCATTGCTCGTAAGCTAGCGGCTGTCTTGGTCATGCTAAATCCCATCCAAACATCATGTGTTAATAGAAAGATAATCATATTATTACATTACTTGTTTCATCCATGCAAAGGAGTGCTAAGTGTATACTTTTACAAATTATAAATGAATTTGTGCAGTAAAAATGCAAAATGCTGTTTTAAGAGGTGTAAAGCATTTGCTTGTTTGCGCTTGAGATATTTGTATAGGTTAAGGGAGTAGCTAGTGAAATAATTATTTAATTCATCTAAAACTATAAAGAACTTCGCTCATTTTGCTGTTATACTATCATTTATGAGTTAAAATTGTCGCATAATGGGTTAAAATTACCACTTGACAATTTGTGAAAAAAGATACAAAACACGTGCGAAGTTAGTCACGAGGTTATGAGCCTAGGGGTAATTTACCTTAAGCAATCATTTCAAAAAGATGATTTTGGGATTAAATTTTAAGGAGTGGATGAATGAACAGAAGAAAAGTTCTTGGTGGTATTGTGAGCCTTGGTGGAATTATAGCCGCTGGAGGTTTTGCAGAAGTAGCAAAAGCTGAAACGCCAGTCAAAATGCAACGCTTTGCTCAACAAGGCGGAGATTTTAGCTGGAAACCACATAGGTTAGATCCTAGTCAGGTAGCAACCCTTGCACATGCTGCCTACCATCATAAAGGTTATGGCTGAGCCTATGGCGTCATGTACGGACTCATCGGTCTGATGGGTGAAAAATTTGGTGCTCCTTACTCTACATTTCCCTTTAGCTGTATGGAATTTGGTAAAAGTGCAACTGCAGAATCCGGTGGTACTTGCGGCTGCCTTATGAGTGGAGCGCAAGTTATCTCGCTTTTTTATCCTCGCAAAATTGCCGTTCCACTACAACAAGAACTTTTTAGATGGTATGAAGCCACAGCCTTGCCTATCTTTCAGCCGGCAGCTGGTAGTGCTAAAATTGACGGTGCATTGCCAAATTCTATATCAGATTCAATTTTATGCCATATTTCTGTGGCACGTTGGTGTAGCAAAACTGGTTATGCCTCTGGTGCTAAAGAGCGCTCTGAACGCTGTGCACGTATTACTGCTGATACTGCTGCAAAAGTAGCAGAACTCATTACCGCTCAGATGAACGGAAAATTTAAACCAGCCCTTGCTCGTTCTGAAATGTATCAAAGCTGTACAGCAGAAGGATGTCACGGACCTAAGCCTGATAAATGGGCAAGCACCTCCTTAAAAGGAACTATGGAATGCTCACCTTGCCACACTGGAAGTGAATTTGTACAAGATAAGAGCAAAAATCATCCATAACATTTTATAAAATTCTTTTCATATAAAAAAGGAAGATGCTTATCTTCCTTTTTTATATGCTGTTTAATAATTCAATTCTGTATAGACCAACCCACAAAATAAAGAAATTTTTCCCTTTGTACAACGCTTTTTACAAGGCTAACACTGGTCAATTATAATTACTGTCTAAGGTATTTGGACTGGTGGTATAAGTGGTCTGTGATGAGCATATAAAAATTAAAAGTCCAGTGAATCCATGATGATGTGAGTTGTTTCTAAATTAATGTGTTTTAATTTATTTTTTAGCCTTGCACAGTATACAGTTAATATGTTACAAGTTTACCAATTGCTCTTAAATAGAGTAATTATTGATCGAACATAATACTTACTATGTTTGGTTTCAACCAATATCAATGTCAAAATGCATGTGATTATAATCTTAAATAAACTATATTCTCTAACAAAGGAAGTCACAAAGCTTATATACTTTTAAACATTTAGGAGGCTGCAATGAAAATCAGGTTTAGCGTTTTTTTGGCCAACATTCTCGTTATTGTTATGATTTTAATAACATCTTTTTTGCTTTTACGAGCAAATAATATTTTTAACGAATCACAAGCCGTATCGGAAAACAATAAATACCTTAGTGTATTATCTGAAGAGTTGGGTGATAGTTCAAAAAAGCTGACTGAATCTGTGCGACTTTATGTTGCTAATAATGATATAAAATATAAACAAATTTATGATGACGTTGTTGACGTCAGAGGTGGTAACAAACCTCGAGCCGATGATTTACTTGTAGCACCAGGTGAAAAAGTCGCTTTACTGGACCTTTTATTAAAATATGGTATTTCAAGTGAAGAGTTTGCACTGCTAGAGAAAGCTAATAATCTGTCAGATGCATTGATTGCAAGTGAAGTCGAAGCTATGAATGCCATGCAAGGTAAATTTAAAGACAGTCAAGGCAATTATACAGTGGATGGAGTGCAAAACAAAGAGTTAGCCATGAGTTTAGTTTTTGGTGATAACTATGAAAATGAATTAAAAAAAATTCAAGCTCCTTTAAAATTGTTTCGTGAAAAATTAAATATACGTACTAGCACTGTTGAGAATGATATTAAAAAAGGGTTTCAACCTGTTATTTCTTTAGCTATTCTCTTTATAGGGTTAACTGTGTTATTAGCGCTGCTATCCTATCTATTTGTCCATAAATTCATTGTATTACCACTTGAAAAAACTACAAACTTTGCAAAAGCTGTTGGGCAAGGAAATTTAAGTGCAACTTTAGATATGCGTCGCAAAGATGAAATAGGCCAAATGGCGGATGCTTTGCGCCAAATCGCTGAAGTCTTAAACTCTATTATTAAAGAATACACCCATATTTCAAGAAAAGTTGAACTTGGTGAGATTGAAGTCAGAAATGATGCAAACCATTTTTTAGGCGATTTTGCTAGTTTGATTCATGGTACTAATTCTATTTTAGATCGCTTTTGTGCGTTACTTGATGGTTTTCCCCAGCCTGCAATCATTTTGGATAAGGGAAAACATATTATTTACTTAAACGCAATATCAAAACAATTAGTGAGCGATAATGCCTATGGCAAGCTTGCTCATGATGCTTTTTCCCCTGATGATGCAGGCACACCTGAAGATGCACTTGAAAACGCTTATAAAACCTTAAAGCCCAGCGTAGGGGATACGATTTGTCGTATTAATCAACAGACTATGAACATCGTTTATACTGCAACTCCATTATTTGATACAGAACGTAACTTTGTTTGTATGCTTTTGGTTGTTAATGATGTGACAAACTTAAAGAATATTCAGAATTCAGTGCGTGATGTTGTTGAACAAGTTACCGCAATTTCAAAACAAACTGCTATGTCCGCTGAGCAACTTGCTACAAAGGTAGAGCATGTTTCACTTGGAACTAATGAACAAAGAGAACGCGTGATTAATACCTCTGCCGCAATGGAAGAGATGAATTCTACAGTGCTTGAAGTTTCGCAAAATGCAGCCCAAGCACATACTCAAGCGGAAAAAACTCAAGAAAAAGCTTACGAAGGTGCTAATCTTGTTGATGAAGTGGTTAAAGCAATTGGTAATGTTAACTCAGTTTCATCTGAATTATCTGAAAATATTAAATCTCTTGGGGGACAAGCTGAGTCAATTGGCAGTGTTATGGGGGTGATTTCTGACATTGCTGATCAAACAAATCTTTTAGCTCTTAATGCAGCTATTGAAGCCGCACGTGCAGGAGAAGCAGGGCGGGGCTTTGCTGTTGTTGCAGATGAAGTTCGAAAACTTGCTGAAAAAACAATGAGTGCTACAACAGAGGTTGGCAATAGTATTCGTAATATTCAGCAGTCTACATCAATGAATATTAATCATTTTGAAAAAACCCTAGAGCTTATAAATGGTGCTACAGAATTGGCACATACTTCTGGACATGCACTGGCTGAAATTAGAAGTTTAGCAAAGGAAAATGCAAATCTGATTGCAGCTATAGCAACAGCAGCGGAGCAACAGTCTGCTACATCAGAAGAAATTAATAGGTCAGTTGATGAAGTAAATCAAATAACATCTGAAATCGCCGAGGAGATGGAAGAATCTGCAGTTGCAGTACGTGAGCTCTCAGAAT
>CAYJLD010000038.1:22840-23219 GCA_964371195.1 uncultured Desulfovibrionaceae bacterium
TGCATCTGCTTTACAAGAAAGTTTAGTAAAATTATCAGCAATTAAATAGTTGATGTTTGTAGAGCGTACCATATGTCTTACAAAATTTTACTACTTGTATGGACACTTTGTACAATAGCCAGATAAGGCAATTACTTAACTTTAGTATTTTTAGTTTATTTGTTTTTTTATTATATTTTAATGGTTTTATGGAATTTATTTTTTGAAATTAATATTATTTATAATATATTAAATTACTAGATGATTTTGTTAAAATGAAAAATAGTATATTTATATAGCTAATTATCATAATCAATGAGCTAGTTAACTCTTAAGATTGTTCCACCGGTTGTGAACCAGCATAACATAACAGTCGTGTGTTTTTAATGATTATTTGTTT
>CAYJLD010000039.1:0-22526 GCA_964371195.1 uncultured Desulfovibrionaceae bacterium
CTGACCCCTTCCATGTCAAGGAAGTGCTCTAGCCACCTGAGCTACGCTCCTACACTTGAGGTAACACTTAAAACTACACCTAGTATATAAACATGTCAATATTTTTTTACTTTGATAATACAGTAAAAAATAGGCGAATCCTGTAATACATTTTTTATATATAAAAAAACACCTTGCTCAAAATTATATCACCAGTCACATCAATGCCCAAGGGAAACAATGTTTGTGAAAGCAAAACATGAGCAAAAATTAGAATGGGAGTCATGAGAAAAACTTTGATGATATTTGAGGTAATAGGCATTATTATTCATAAGTTGCGTAATATAAAAAATCGCATCTATGGCGTTTAGGCCAAGTTTTACCAAGAGAAGTAGTTATAAAGAGCTCATCAATTTACACGATAATGACAACCACGGCTCTCTTTATTACGCAAAGCCGCTTGTGTAATAACATAGGCGGTATGCACACCATGAAATAAATTTATTAGCGGTGGGGTAACTTGAGTTCGCTTATAAAAGTCATGAATACGGCGCGACAAGTCACGTAAATCTTGAAAAGCACGATAAAGTCTTGCATTAGTTCTGGTAATACCCACATAATTCCACATAGTATTACGAATACTTGCCCAGTCTTGAGCAATGAGGGCAGGGTCATCATTTTGCTCAGTGCCACCTGGCTCCCAATTGGGAATAATCTTTCTCAAACCCTCTGAAAGTCCTGGTTGCTCTTTAACACACCTAGCAATATCCTCACCTGCGCACCACCCCCATGTTAATGCTTCAAGTAAGGATGTACTTGCAAGACGATTGGCCCCATGTAAGCCAGTACATGCGCATTCACCAATGGCATAGAGCCCAGCTACATCGGTACGCCCGAATTTATCCACCAATATACCACCACAAAAATAATGCGCTGCTGGGACCACAGGTATGGGTTTTGTGTGTATATCCAGCCCAATATCATTACAAATTTTAGACACAGTAGGAAAGCGTGTATTTAGGTCTTGCTCAATACTGCTTGCATCAAGATATAAGCAAGGTGCACCAGTAATTAACATTTCTGAAACCATAGATTGAGAAACAACATCACGCGGAGCAAGATCACCACGCTCATCATAACGATGCATGAATGGTTTACCCTTAGCGTCTAAGAGCCTTGCTCCTTCTCCGCGCATGGCTTCAGTAATCAGCGCACGGCGATTAAATTTTTTGCTATACAGAGCTGTAGGATGAAATTGCATAAATTCTGCATTGATAACACTAACTTTAGCTCTATGGGCCATGGATATGGCAGAACCTACACACGATTCGGTATTAGTAGAGTGTAAGAAAATATTACCTACCCCGCCGCTTGCAAGTATAGTCCAATCTGCTAAAATTGTTTGAGGTTTACCAATACTTACATTATAAACATAGGCACCAGCACAACGATTTTCTACATGATAACGATAGTCTGAGTGACGGCCATGATGCCTGCTAGTTAATAAATCTATGGCAAAACAACCCTGCACGCACTTAATATTAGGATGACTTAATACAGCCTCACCTAAGCTTTGCATGATAGTTTTACCTGTATGATCTGCAGCATGTAAAATACGCGGTGTACCATGCCCACCCTCACGCGTGAGACAAAAACTTCCATCAACATTTTTGTCAAAGGGCACACCCACACGCTGCATTAGAATTTGTTCAATAGCTACAGGCCCTTTAGTGCATAAATGCTCTACTGCTTCTCGATAATTATAGTTATGCCCAGCTACAAAAATATCTTTTTCAAGAGCCTTAGCATCATCATGCTTGTTGTCGTATTGATTATTAGATTTATAGACAATGCCGCCTTGGGCAAGCTCGGAATTACCTCCACCAATACCCTTAGCAGAAGAGAGTAATAGCACCTCAATCCCTGCGTCAGCAAGCGTAAGAGCTGCAGTGCAACCAGAAAGACCAGAACCAATAATTAGTACTTGGGCATAAATTCTTTCTTGCAAATTAAACTCCGGCCTTAGCACAAGCTTCAAGCATACGTTCAAGAGATTTACGCGCTGGTCCTACTTGATTAGCAGGAATTTGCACCGCTTTTCCACTGCCATCCTTAATATCTTGCAAGGTTTGCAAAAGTTTTAAAGGCGTAATTTTAGCCATGTGCGAACAATAAGCATCACGCAATGCCAATACATTACAATGAGCTTGATGTCTTTTACGTAAACGATGTACGAGGTTAGTCTCAGTACCCACAATCACTGTACTGCCAGCAGGACTTTTTGCTACTATATCAATTAAGTAAGATGTTGAACCTGCTCCATCTGCGGCATCCACCACTTGCGGAGAACACTCTGGATGCACATATACTTTGCACTGAGGATAAGTATCGCGCATATCTGCTATAAGCTTTGGATTAAACTTAGCATGAATAGCACAGCACCCAGGCCAAAGTAGTAGCCTTGACTTTTGTATTGCATCAAAATCAAGTTCTGTACCTTGTTTACGAATATTCAATGTATGAATAAGATTAGCATCAAGTCCAAGCAATTTGGCTGTATTTTGAGCAAGATTTTTATCGGGTAAAAATAGTACCTTATCCCCACGCTCCAAAGCCCAATTTAGCATAATCTTAGCATTAGCAGAGGTACAAACAGCTCCACCAAATCGTCCCACTACGTCCTTTACAGCAAGAGATGTATTCACATAAGCAAGGGGAATTATCTTACTTTTTGAATGAGCAACTAAGCTTTCAATGACACTTTCAAGAAGTGGTGCTGGAGTCATTTGTGACATAACACAATTGGCAGCACTATCTGGAATATATATATTCTGACCACTGCGCGCTAATAAGGACGCGGACTCAGCCATAAAATATACTCCACAAAAAACAATATGTGGTGCTTTTTCATTAGCAACTTTACGCGCAAGTTCAAGAGAATCACCTGTTATCTGGCAATGCTCCACAACACTATCGTCTTGGTAGTGATGTCCTACTATACGCAAATCCTGCCCAAGCTCGGAACGTAGTATTTTAATTTTATTAGTTAGGTCTTGCATGTGTATATCTTTATGTATTATATTAAGAGCTTAACAATGAGGGTTTCTTTTTTTGGTCCATCTTGCGCTGCCAAATTCGCCAAAGCCATGTAATACATAATATACTGTAAACAGTAATTATTGCAAGTAAATTGTTTTGAGCACTTATGTCTCCATCCCAACTCCAAACATAGCCATCAAATTGAGAAAAGGCATAACTAAGACCAAATCCACAAATAAGGACAATCCAAATGGGGCAAAGCCAGCGCAAGGGTAATGGCTCCTCCCAAAAAAATGACTTACGATAAAAACGCTTTGATGACATTAAGACAGCTAGGAGCACCATCAAAATCATCACCGCTACAAAAAGACTTAAACCTTTTAATATAACGCAAACTAAGCCTAAACTTAAGAAAAACAATGTTATGCGCCAAACGATGGCTTGGCGCATTTCTAATCCATAGGCTAAGAATAATAAAACCGAACCAACAAAAATATTTAAGCCATGCCAAAGCATACTAAGCCACGGATCCCAATCAATAAATACAAAAAATTTACCTTCTCGCCATGCTGGTAACGCAGAGAGACAAAGCAATAATGTACCAGCACAAAAGGTGGCCCAAGCACATATACTATGAGATAAAACCGAAAGCCATCGTCCAGCATCACGCAAAATATCCTTGCGTTGTCTTGCCTCATAAATAGCCAATAGCACAGCAGCTGCTAATAAAGGTAAAATAAAATAAATCAATCTAAAACATAGTACTGCGGCCACAACAACTTGCTCACGAGGTGTGTGTGTAAGGTGCAAAATTACCAGCTCAAATACTCCCACTCCGCCAGGTACGTGGGTCAAAACAACAGCCACCTGAGCCATGAGATAGCTTGGTAAAAATTCAATGAAACCAATATTTAAATCACCTGGTAGTAAAACATACATACAGCCAGCAGCAACAATTAAATCTACTCCGGCTACTATAGCTTGTAAAATAGCTATCTTTAGTGGTGGAAAAACAAATTCACGCCCAAAAACAGAGATAGGCTTACGTATAAAATGGCAAGCTACAAAGTAGGCTAAAGCAATACTTAATAAAATAAACCCTAAAAAGCGTACATCTGTAATAGGCATTTTGGCTAATAACTCTGCTGGAATCTCCGGCGGATGTACTATAAAGACCAAGCCACAAAGCCCCAATGCTCCTACCCAAAAAGTCACAGCCAGCATGAGTACTAAGCGCACAATATCATGTAAAGTAAAGCCCCAAGCCGAATAAAAGCGATAGCGCACCGTAGTACCACCTAAAAGCGCGCCAAAATTATAACTAACAGCTTGTCCAATAAAGGAAACTAAAGCTGTACGATTTAAAGGTAGACGTTTTTTAATGGCTACAAGAGCTAGCCAATCATAGCCAACTAAAATCAAGTAATTTACTATCATAAGGCCCACAGAAGCAAGCAAACGCCAATCTGAAATATGGGCTAAACTATCCCTAATTTGCTCAAAGCTATATGCTTTAAGCTTGTGATATAGCAAATACATTGCACCACAAAAGATGCAGGTAATTAGTATGGGTCCAAGATAGCGGAAGTATTTTTTCATAATTAACCAATAAAAAAAATAAACAACTGTTTTTATATATAATTTTGCTATTAAAGCCTAATAATCTTAGAATAACAAAAATTCTAACAAAAAGGCAAAGTATCTTTTTTAATGTTTCAATGCAATGACTTTTATCTTTAATGAAATTAACAAAAAAAACTCTTGACATTATACTATGTTTTACGTAGTTTAGCCTTACAAAATTGATTAAATTACGTACGCGCATCTTGAAAATTGCGCGTACTTTTTTTACTATCTAAGAGGTTTTTATGAGTATTCCAATTTCAAAACAAGGCTTTGCTAACTTAGAGGCTGAACTTGAACGCTTAAAAAGTGAAAGACCAGCAATTATTCAAGCTATCAAAGAAGCGCGAGAAGAAGGTGACTTACGCGAAAATGCTGGATATGACGCAGCACGTGAGCGCCAAGGAATGAATGAAGCGCGCATCACCTATATAGAATCACGCATGGGACAATTTCAGGTAATAGATTTAGATAGCATGAATAGCGATAAGGCTATCTTTGGAGCAACAGTAGAAGTTGAAGATGTTGACACGGAAGAAGTTAAATTCTTTACTTTACTTGGACCAGACGAAGCTGACTTCAATAATGGTTCCATATCAGTTTTATCTCCGGTTGGCTTGGCTCTTATAGGTAAAGAAGAAGGTGATGAGGTAAGCATAGACATACCGCGTGGACGCGTAACATATGAAATTATCTCAATCAAATTTCATGGCACCAAAAGAAATACATAATAAATATTAACGTCAATATTTGTCATGCCGCAAAATTCATCGTGGACTTTTACCATAATAACACTTGGATGCAAAGTGAACCAATATGAAAGTCAAGCTATTACACAAAGTTGGCAAGGTCTTGGCGGCATTGAAGTTGAGAAAGTTGAAAAAGCTGATGTTGTATTAGTAAATTCTTGTGCCATTACTGCCAAGGGTGAAAGGGACACAAGAAGTGCATTATACAATATCAAGCGCAATAATGATAAAGCTATACGCATATTGAGTGGTTGTGCTGCAAGCTTGGTTGCAGCTGATATTGATGCAAATTATTTTGACATTGTCATACCTACAAAAGCCAAAGCCATTTTGCTTAAAGGGCCATGGCAGTGGCCTATAGAAAGGGGTGATTATCCATTAATCCTTCCAGAACAAAGCTCTTGCAATCCCTTTGGTCCCGATGGCTTTAGCATAAATTCATTCAAACGTACCAGACCCATTATCAAGGTGCAAGATGGTTGCTCACATGGCTGCACATATTGCATTGTACCCTTGGTACGTGGCCCTAGCATTAGCCGCGCACCAGAGGAAGTTTTAGCTGAGGCTAAAAATCTCTTACAAGCCGGCTATGTTGAATTATTATTATCTGGCATAAATTTACACCATTATGGGCGTGATTTGTCACATAATATTCGAGATTTTTGGGACTTAGTACACTTCCTAGATCAAGAACTTGCACCTCAATTTGCATCAAAGGCCCGTCTACGCATATCTTCATTAGAGCCTAGTCAAATTACCACTAAAGGACTTGATATATTACAAAAATCTCGTTTACTTTGTCCACATTTACATCTTTCGCTACAACATGGTAGTGCACACGTACTAAAGGGCATGGGGCGTGGACACTATAAAACTGAACCCCTTAAACTTGCCATTAAAGAGCTTAGAAAGCATTGGCAATATTTAGGCTTAGGAGCTGACATTTTAATGGGATTTCCTGGCGAAGAAGATATAGATGTTGAAGAAACATTGGAGCTTATAAAGGAGCTTAACCTGAGTTACGCCCATGTATTTCCATACTCCAAACGCCCAGGAACAGCAGCCTGTACATTAAAAAAACAAGTACCGCATGAGCTCAAACTAGCGCGAGCCGCAAGGGTGCGTAATTTAGTTGAAGCACAAAAAACAGATTTTTTAAATAACTTACTAAAAAAGCAAGATATAGAAATTGTCATTGATAATAATCAACACAAACAAGCAGTAACAGAATATAAAGCCATCGACGCTCACTATGCATCATGTCGTGTGCGTTTGAATGAGGCTAAAGCCTTAAACGGTATTATAAAAGCTAAGGCCATAGGTATCGAAGAGCAAAGCCTTATAGTCAATATATAGAGGAATTGTATGGAAAAATGCCGTACATTACTTATTGATCCCCACCCTCTACTAATAGAGGGGTTATGCAGCTTATTAAGCCCCTATCCAGATATAAAAATCATTGGACATGCTCACCTTAGCCAAGAAGCTTTAAGCATTGCCAAGGAGCATAAACCTCAACTAATTATTATGGAAGTTGAGCGACAAAAAAGTGTTACTCTTGTAAAATTATTACGTAACTTATTGCCTAGTACACGCATACTGATTTACACTATGCATGCTGATCAGCGCTTCTTACTTGAACTAATCCAGGTGGGTGTTTTAGGTCATGTTACTAAAAATTCACCTACTTCAGTGATTTTACAAGCCATTCAAACTGTGCGCCAAGGCCAAGCATTTTTAAGTTGTAATGATCCAGGTGGACACTTAATAAGCCTCATGCGTAAGCGCATAAAAAACCCACATCCTGAAAATTTAAGTATTCTATCTAGCAGAGAACATGAAATATTTTTACTCTTAGCCGAAGGCATGCCCATACGCCATATTGCTCAAAGTTTACACCTAAGTCCAAAAACAATTGAGAGCCATAAATATAATATATTTCATAAATTACATATAAATTCTCTTAGTGAACTTATAAAAATTGCTCTTAGACATGGTCTAATGCAAATATAAACTAGGTATTTTCCCTAAAATTTTACTCTATATTAGGCAAATACCTTATTGTTCTTTTTTTCTCAAACTATACATTTAATGTCAGGAAGTTTAGTGCAATTGGTATAATTTGTAAAAGGGGGTATGCATGCCTATCCGTAGAATTCTGGTTTTCTGTGGGCTTTTAATCCTTTGCTTTGCAAGTATTGCGCTTGCCGCTGAAACTGGTGCAGCAAGTCCAAGCGAAGCACAAGAGGTAGCCCAAGCTGTCACAGATAGCAGCATGGCCTGGTGGTTCTGGCCACTAGCTTTGCTTATTTTCTGTTTTGTTCTTGGGGTAATAGCCGTATTAGCTGGTGTTGGAGGCGGTGTACTCTTTGTACCACTAGTAAGTGGATTTTTCCCATTTCACTTGGACTTTGTACGTGGGGCTGGACTTATGGTAGCTCTTGCTGGTGCATTAGCAGCTGGACCTGGCTTGCTTAGACTTAACCTTGCCAGTTTACGCCTAGCCCTACCCGTAGCCTTAGTAGCATCCACTTTTTCGATTGCTGGTGCTATGATTGGCCTTGCTTTGCCAACTCACATTGTACAAATCTGCTTGGGTGTAACCATTCTTGGTATTGCTGTATTATTGCTCCTTGCCAAAAACTCAGTTATGCCAACTGTTACTAAGCAAGACGCCATTGGCATGGCTCTTGGCATGAATGGTTCATTTCTTGAACCGACATCTGGAGACGTAGTTAGCTGGAAAACACATCGTACACTTCCAGGCATTTTACTCTTTATTATAATTGGCCTTATGGCGGGTATGTTTGGACTTGGTGCTGGCTGGGCTAACGTTCCCGTGCTTAATTTATTAATGGGCGTACCGTTGAAAGTATCTGTAGGTACATCAAAATTCCTACTATCTATTGCCGATACTTCAGCAGCTTGGGTATACCTAAATCAAGGCGCAGTTATTCCTATGATTGCTGTACCTTCCATTGTTGGTCTTATGGCTGGTTCAGTGGTTGGAGTACGTTTACTTGCTTTGGCAAATCCTAAGTTTATTCGCTATATGGTTATTGGCGTACTTAGCTTTGCTGGTGTACAAGCTTTACTTAAAGGCCTGGGATAAAGGAGTTTATCATGGAAAATAAAGATGTAGCAGCATCACCTGCGCAATTGCGCTATGCCAGTTTATTGCACTATGGTTCTCTTGTGGGCTTTGTAGTCATGGTTGTAACCTTCATCATGTATGTATTTGGTTTTAGCCTTGCAGCACCACATATACCTGTAAGTGAGTTAGTTGGGACTTGGCACCTAAGTTCAGCTGAATTTAATGCCATGCATGAAGTACCTAAGGGTTGGGGATGGACCAATTTATTGCTTACTGGGGACTTTGCGAACTTCCTTGGTATTGCTATTTTAGCTGGACTAACAATAGTATGCTATATACAACTAGCCCTTGACTTTTTCCGTACTAAAGAAACACTTATGGCTGTAATATCTACAGCTGAAGTTATTATTTTAACTGTTGCAGCTACAGGTATTGTAGGTGGCGCACATTAATTTAACATTGTAAAATAATACTATTTCATACAAAGGGAATTCTATTTATTAGAATTCCCTTTTTTAATTTTTCTTTACATATATCCTAAGCTCCTATACATTCACTCGAGCTAGGGGAGCCGCAAGGCTGAGAGTGGAATTTTCCTTGACCCTTTGAACCTGACGCAGGTCATACTGCCGTAGGGAAGCATCCTTCCTATATGGCATACTGCATAACAAACTGGAGCCATATATGTCTATTTTTCAAAAAAACAAAGCCTTATCTGAAGTTGCCCAAAAACATTTAGCACGCTTATGCCAAGAAGAAGGTTTAAGTGAGGATTTTGTTCGCCATGCCATCGAACAAGGTAGTATGGTTTTGCTAGGTAATCCAAATCATAAGGATTTAAAACCTTGCCTTATAGGTCAGCCTGCAAAAATTAAAATTAATGCCAACCTCGGCACATCCCCCCTATCCCACTGCTTAAAAAGTGAGGAAGAAAAATTAAAAACAGCTCTTGCAGCCGGAGCAGATACTGTTATGGATCTTTCCATTGCAGGTGACCTTGATGAAGTACGCCAAAAAATGCTTGATACCTGTCAAGCTCCTTTAGGTACAGTACCCATCTATGCTGTGGGCCAAAAATTACTTGACGCAGATCTAAGCATTGCCACCATGACTGTTGACATGTTGCTAGATGAAATATCAAAGCAAGCGCGCCAAGGTGTTGATTATATGACTGTGCATTGTGGACTTACCAAGCGTGGCGCAAAATGGGGCGATACCACAGCTAATGATCCTGGTGGTCGTGTTATGGGCATAGTTTCAAGGGGTGGATCTATGTTAGCGCGCTGGATGCTTGAACATAATGAAGAAAATCCTTTACTTACGCATTTTGACCGCATCTTAGATATAGCTCTTGAATATAATGTTACCCTATCACTTGGTGATGGACTTCGTCCTGGAGCAGGTTGTGATGCTGGTGATGCAGCTCAGTGGGAAGAAGTACTTATGCTTGGTCGACTTGTTTTAAAAGCAAGAGAGCGAGGCGTTCAGGCTATGGTAGAGGGACCTGGGCACGTTCCATTACACGAAGTTGAAGCACAAATTAAGGGAATTAAAACACTTACCCATAATGCCCCACTATACGTTTTGGGTCCACTGGTAATAGATTGCGCTCCTGGTTATGATCACATTGCCGGAGCCATTGGTGGCGCCATAGCCGTGCAGGCAGGTGTAGACTTTTTATGCTACCTAACTCCGGCTGAACATTTAACTCTCCCCAACGCCGAAGATGTGCATGCCGGAGTTATGGCCTCACGCGTAGCTGCTCATGCTGGTGAAATTGCGCTAAAGCATCCACAAGCTTTGGCAAGAGAAAGAAATATGAATCTGGCCCGCCGTGCTCTGGATTGGGAAAGCATGCATAAAGCAGCCCTTGACCCAAACATGCTTGATAAAAGACGCGAGGATCATAAACAAGAAGAAGTTTGCGCCATGTGTGGTAAATTTTGTGCTGTAAAAATGCTTCGCGATCGCGAAAACAAAGAGGAAAATTTATAAATATTGGCAAGCAAACTTGCCTCTTAGCTCTCTCAAGGGTAAGTCTGTGGCTTACCCTTGAGCAATTTGCTGTACTACATATTAAGAATTGAGATAGCTACACGCTAACCACATAAGGATTATAGCTTTTATCCTTGCAACCCTTATTTGGCCAATTAAGAGCAAGCTCACTTTGCATCACCCTATCTAAATCTTCAACGATAACAGCATCAACCTTACCAGCTTCAGCAAAGTTTTTCAAAACAGCCATGGCTTCACTATGCACCATGCCAACCCTATAGGGACGGTTTTCTGTAAGTGCTTGATAAATATCGATGCAGCCCATAAGCCGCGACTCAAAGCACAAAGTTGTGGCATCACGCTGTGCAGGATAACCCGAACCATCAAGTTTTTCATGATGTTGAGAGGCCCAATCACAAATATTTTCCATACCTTCAACCATAGATAATAAGTCAAAAGTACCTTGGGCATGAGTTTTCATGATGGTGAATTCATCCTCATCCAATGGTGCGGCCTTCTCTAATATAGTTGCTGGCACCATTAATTTTCCAAGATCATGTAAATGAGCAGCTAGCATTATCATATCAATACGTTGCTTTTCAAAACCATAATGATTACACATAATTTCAGCCGTGCGAACAAGGCCTTGTGAGTGAGTTGAGGTAAAAGGTGATTTAGAGTCGATGATGCCAGAAAAAACACAACCAAGATCTAATAATTGCTTAGTAGTCGTTTCTCTAACCATGGAAGGAATTAACATTTTAATGGTTTTATCAATATGCTCATCCTTTAAAGAAAATAAGAAATCTTCATCAATACAATCAAAAAATGCCTCCACCACCTTGGGAGCATAAAGTATGCCACTTTTTTCAGCTAAATGTGTAAAAAGTTCATGATATCCACTATCTTCACTCCCCATATGAAAAAGTAGGTCAGCATTGTCAGCTATACGCAAAATAGCAGCGCGATCACTTATTTCATTACCTCTAAGACCAAGATAACCACTTCCATTCCAATTTTCATGATGCCAGAGCACAATATTTTTTACATCCCCTTGAAAAAAAGGAAATTTGCTTACATTACGTTCACCAAGGTCACAATGTTTCCACATGCCTTGATCAGCATCATTATCAAATCTAATATCAAGATTAGTTTCTGTCAGGGCACTATCATGCAAAACAGCACAAATGGTCATGTCCATTATTTGTTCATCATTCATACCCATATATTTGCAAAGAGCAGCACTTACACAAGCAACGCGCCTACAATGATTGTGGCTTACCCCAACTACCTCTTGCTCCACATAGTCAAGAGCGGTGGACAGTGAAAATAATAAAGATGAAATATCTATACGCATCTTATTAATCCTATGTTTTAGTATTTGTTTTCAAAATAAGAATTTTAAGGACGTTCAATTTTTTACAATGTAATCTAAAGCAAAAGAATATTTTATATATTCGTAAGATACAAAAAACCCTTAGCTACGTAAAGCAAAATGTAAGTGAAATATTCTTTTTCTAAAAAGAAAGATAATTAAAGCAACAAAATTGTATTTAACATGTTCTCTATAAAAATAATTACCACGTGATTCCGATTTAGAAAATATTACTACTAACAGAACTCTTTGCCGAGGCAATGTGTGAGGTTGGGGAAGGTTTTTTGAGCAATTAGCCAGCGGTGAAGCAACGCGAAAGTGCCGAGCCGCGAAAAAAACTTTACCAAACATCACACATTCAGCTAAAAATAGCCAAATCAGAATGACGTGAAATAATTACTGACTATATATAAAAAAAGCTTGCATCTAACATATGTTCAAAGTAATCTTAATTTTGACTAATGCTTTATACTTTTTGCATATTAAAATGCAAAGCATAATTATCCTTATAAATTTAGTACTGTGAATATATGATAGATAACAATAATCTAACAGCTCATCTTCCTCCAGAATTAGCTTCTGACTTTATAGATAGCATGCCCATATGTTTTAGCTTTTGGAATGCAAATCTTGAAGCAATATACTGTAATAAAGCCTATATCGATCTTTTTGGGCTTAAAAACGTTGATGAATATAGATTACGCCACCGTGATTTTTCACCCGAATTTCAACCTAATGGTCAAAAATCTGCTGAACTTGGCATGCAGTATATCAAGCAAGCTTTTGACGAAGGGCGCTCCAAATTTAATTGGACCCACCAAAAACCAAATGGTGAACTAATTTCCACTGAAGTGACCATGATGAAGGTCATGCACAATGGAGAAAAATATCTATCTTGCTACCTTCGTGACTTAACTTATGATCTAGCCAGTGAGAAAAAAATTGCTTATTCCAATGCGCAAATACAGTTTATGCTAGATACCATGCCCTTGGCTACACAAACCTGGTCCCAAGACCATACCTTATTAGATTGTAGTTTAGAGTGCGTACGTCTTTTTGAGTGCAAGGATGAACAAGATTTTATTAATAATTTTCACTCCACCATACCAGAATTTCAACCTGATGGACAAGTTTCCACCGATATAATTACCAAGCTCTTAAATGAAGCATTTGAAAATGGTTATGCGCAGACTGAGTGGGTTCATATAAACTTGAAAAACGAACCAATACCATGTGATATAAGAATTATTCGCGGCACACTTAGTGGTGAACCCATTGTTATAGTTTACATTCAGGATTTACGTACGCATTATGAGCAAGTGGAAAAGCTACGCACTGCTGAAACCTATAACAAATTGCTACTAGATGCTAGCCCATTAGGAACATTAATTTGGGATGAAAATTATAACCTTGTGGGAAGCAATAAGGCCATAGCCATAATGTTTGGCCTAGATCAAGACCATGAATTTATTGATCACTTCCTTGAACTAATTCCAGAACATCAACCAGATGGCTCCAACTCCCTTGAAAAAATGCACCAACATTTACGTGATGGCTTTGCAGGTCAAGCAGTTAAGGTCTATTGGGTCGGACAAGACTTAAATAAAATACCAATCCCCACAGAAGTTACTACTGTACGTGTAATCCTTGACAATAAATACATGCTTGCTGTTTATGTCAAAGATTTACGCGAACTTGAAGATTCGCGTAAAAAAATTCAGGCTGCTGAACAATTTACTCAAGCCATGTTAAACGGTGTGCCCTTAGCTATAAGTATTTGGAACAATGAATTTAAAGCACTTGACTGCAACGAGGCTACGCTTAAGTTATTTGGTTTTACCTCCAAGAAAGAATTTTTTAAAAACTCATCACTTTGCATGCCAGAGTTTCAACCAGATGGCAGTAATTCTTATTTATTATCACGTCAAAAGTTTACTGAAGCTTGGGAAACTGGTGAAATAACCTTTGAAGTTATGGCCCAAGATTATCACAAAAAAACCATTCCTCTTGAAATAACACTTATGCGTAGCATTGCTGACGGCAGAGACATTATTATTAGTTATATGCGCGATTTAACAGACATCAAGGCCAGCATAAAACTAATACAAGATGCAGAAGAACGTTCCATGGCTGTTCTTAATAGCGTTCCACTATGCATTAATATGTTTAATAAAAATGGTGTCCTCGTTGACTGCAACCGTGTAGGTTGGGAATTATTTGGCTATGAAAATAAACAGGCATTTTTTGATAATTTTACTAAACTATTTGCTGAATTTCAGCCTGATGGCCGTAGGTCTGAAGAAATGGTTCGCGTAGCACTTATGGAAGCCTTGGAGCATGGCAGTGCAAGGGTTCAATCTATAGCTTATACAAATCAAGGTGTTGAGATACCATGTGATGTTAAACTTTCGCGAGTTATTATTCATGACGAGCCCATGATTATATCCTATGTTCAAGATTTACGCGAGATTAATGCGGCACTTGATAAAGCTAATACAGCCACTAAAGCCGCTGAAAAAAGTGCCCAAGTTAAGAGTGAGTTTTTAGCTAATATGAGTCATGAAATTCGCACTCCCATGAATGGTATACTTGGTCTCTTACATATTTTATCACACACTGACCTTAAGGATAAACAAAAAGAATACGTAGAAAAAAGCCTTCTTTCAGCTAATAATTTGTTACGAATTATTAATGATATACTAGACTTTTCCAAAATTGAAGCTGGTAAACTTGAAATTGAGTGCATACCATTTACATTGCATGAAATATGCGATGAAATACAAAGTCTATTCATGCCTAAAATGCTTGAAAAAAACCTTGAATGCAACATTAATGTAAACAATTTCATGACAACTAATATTATTGGAGACCCCATACGATTAAAGCAAGTTTTAATAAATCTTATAGGCAATGCCATTAAATTCACTCATGAAGGAAAAATTAGTCTAGCCATTGAAGCCCATGAATACGATGAACAACATTTGCATTGTACATTCCATATAAATGATAGTGGTATAGGCTTAAGCAAAAACGAAATAAGTAATTTGTTTGAAGCTTTTAGCCAAGCTGACACTTCTGTTACTCGTAAATATGGAGGTACTGGCCTAGGGCTTATTATTTCAAAACGTATTGTGGAATTGATGCAAGGTAAAATATGGGTGGAGAGCATTCCCGGCAAGGGTTCAACCTTTTCTTTTACTGCAAAATTTAAACTTGCAGACCAAGATAGCCCAGTTAATCAAGTAAACTCTCTTGAAGTCCCAAACATAGAACAAATGAATCGCCATGCGCATATTTTATTAGTGGAAGATAATAATATTAATCAAATTATTGCTGAAGAGTTACTCAAATGTGTTGGATACACACTAGATATTGCTCAAAATGGACAAGAAGCCATTGATATGCTTGATAAAAAACATTATGACTTAGTATTAATGGATATTCAAATGCCTGTAATGGATGGACTTACTGCCACAAAAAACATACGCAAAAATCCAAAATTTGCCAGTCTACCTATTATTGCTATGTCTGCCCATGCTATGGCCGGTGATAAGGAAGTTAGTATTGCAAATGGAATGAATGAACATATTACCAAACCCATTGATCCAAATATTCTTTATAATACTATAGATTATTGGCTAAGTAATAAAGTTGAACCTAAAATAAGCAACGATTAATCCCCCCTTGCTGAAGGACCAGTTACTAATGGTAAACCTTTGTCCTTCCAATCATATATACCGCTTGGCATAATAAAAATATTACTAAAGCCAAGTTTTTTCATTTTATTAAAAGCTTTTTGGGAGCGTATGCCTGCAAGGCAATATACTACATACGGTGCGCTACGATCTAACTTTTTTAACTCCTCTTCAAACTCAAACCTATAAATATCTAATAACCTTGCACCTTGAATGTGCCCTTGCTCATACTCTCTGGCTGTTCTCACATCTAAAAATACCATGTTTGGTAATGGACTTTTTAAAAATTCCACCGCTGCGCTGCTAGTTATTTCAAAGTATTCTGCATAGGCACTTGTACTAAAAATTAAATTTATTATTATACAAATCGGTAAAATAATATACTTCTTCATACTATCTCTCCTAAGGGGTAGATTCTTGTGTTGCATCAACGTGTTATAAACATAATGTGCTTAAACATCAAGACCTTATAATATATTAGTTACATTTTTAGTACAGCTATATTACGGTTCAACGACAATGGAATATTAACTCAACAAAAAAAATAATTGCTTATTTATTTATTCTTTTCTTTAATGTGTGAGGCTTTACTTAGGAAAACACAGCGAAAGCTTGAAATTTTAAACCTCACAAGCGGAGGTAATATAGATTGATTACCCACTTTGAATATCATGCCTTTTCAAAAGCTCATAAAAGTGCCCACGCGAAACTCCAGCAATGGAAGCGCACTTTCTAATATCACCACCTGCCTGCAGCAAAACCTTATTAATATAATTATATTCTGCCCTAAGCTTCCACTCCTTAAGAGAAGGCAAATTTTGTTCATCATTGGTAAAAAGCGAATTCAAATTATTATTTTTAGCAGGGTATGCCTTATCTTCATGAAATCCACGCGCAATACTGACACGCATATCTGTAGGCAAATGTATGGTGAATAATTCTTTTTCATCCTTTGCAGCTGAACAAGCCCGCTCCATACAGTGCATAAGCTCGCGCACATTACCAGGCCAAGTATAAGCTTGCAAAGCTTCAATAAAATGCGCTTGCATAGCCTTTAGGGGCATATGGTATTTTTCACAATATCGACTAACAGCATGTGCTGCCAAGGTCACTATATCTTCTTTGCGCTCACGTAAGGGGGGTATACGAATGGTCATACCCTGTAAACGATATAACAAGTCTTCGCGAAAAAGACCTTCCTTTACCAAACGTAGCAAATCTTTATTGGTAGCTGCCACCAATCTAAAATCACTAGATACTTCACCTACACTGCCCACAGGGCGAAAACGTCTAACCTCCAATGCTCGCAAAAAAGCTTTTTGCATGGATAAAGGCAGCTCCCCCACTTCATCAAGAAATAAAGTGCCGGTATGTGCTGCAAGTAGTAGTCCGTCCTTAGCCCGATCAGCTCCAGTAAATGCCCCACGTGCATGCCCAAAAAGATGACTTTCCAATAAATTTTCTGGCAAAGCTGCACAATCTACAGCCACAAAAGGACCTTCTGCGCGTAATGAATTTTGAAACAAAGCCTTAGCAAATAATTCCTTACCAACACCAGTTTCACCTAAGAGCAATACATTTACATCACTATGCGCTGCATCATAAAGACGTGAAAAAGAAGCATTTAATGCATCACTTGTGCCCACAATATCAGAACGATTTAATTGTTTAGAACTTTTTTTCAAAGTACGACTCATTCGATGAGCCATGGTTTGTTTTAGAATTTGTAAGAGCTTTTGCACGCCAAAAGGCTTTGGTAAAAACTCACAGGCCCCAGAGCGCAATGCCGCCTCAGCCACATCTCCATCACCATGACCAGTAATTACCAATACATTGGGCCATCCTGGCAAGCTAAGGATATCCTTAAGCCGCTCAAGCCCATCACCATCGGGTAACATCTTATCAAGTAATACAATATCTACTCCGCGTTGCCCAAGCACTAAACCTTCAGCCAAAGTAGTAGCTTGCAATACCTCAAAGCCAAGGCGTAGGCCCACATCGGATATTAAAGTTTGCAAAACTGGTTCATCATCAATAATCAATAACTTTGCCAATGTATTCAACCTTTTTTACTTTAATATATTTGCACTACTGCTTTCTAATAGCCTATCATAAGTTGTTTGATGAGCTTCAATAAGCCTAGTGCAGTCAACATCATCACCAGATTTGAGTGCATCTTCGACTTGTGCGGCCTCATGCTGCAATCGCGTAAAGTACAATGTACCGGCAGAGTTCTTTATGGCATGTGCTAAGCTACTTAATATTTCAACTTGTTTTTGTTCAAATCCAGTACATAATTTAGTATGTTGAGCGTCATAATCCATTATCCAAACTTGTATAAGCTTGTTTAATAGTTCTTGATCTTCATCAAGAGCTTCCAATGCTTTATCATACTCAAAGATTGGTAAATCATCTTGATCTTGCTTACTAAATTTTTGAGGAACAAATTTAGGTATCAAATCCATAATTTCCTTTGCTGGTACAGGTTTAAGTAAGATTTTTGCTATACGTAGATCCTTAAGCTTGTTTTCTTCTACTTCTATCACAGAGGCACTCATCAATATGATTGGTGTTTTTTGAAATTTATCCATTTTCCGTATGCATTTAGCTGTACTTAAACCATCTATGCCAGACATACGCATATCTAAAATTATAATATCAATATCAACTTGAGTTAAAAGTTCTAGAGCGCTTTCGCCATTTACAGTCACATGCACTAGGCAGCCAATTTTCTCAAGTACGGTACGTACAAAGTAAGCTGTCACTGTATTATCTTCTACTAAAAGAACCTGTACTTGAGTATGCATTTGCGTGATATTTAATGATTTTTCATGCGTCTGATCTAGACTACCCTGCCCAATGCTTATCGGCAAGGAAATAGTAAAACTTGTGCCCACACCTTCAACACTATACACTGTAATTTTGCCTTGCATTCGATTAATTACTTCTTGAGCAATAGCTAATCCAAGGCCAGTTCCTGGTTTATCACTTTTAGTAACAGCCCTACCTCGTTCAAAGCGAGTAAAAATATGAGCTTGATCTTCAACAGCTATACCACAACCACTATCAGTGACCTTCAAGAATAACATGTTATGCTTAAACCATACATCAATACTAATAATGCCACTCTCCGAAAATTTTACGGCATTATTAACTATATTTCCTAAAACCTGCCTAATTCTAAAAGAATCACCCTCAATATATTCTGGCACACTATCTTTAACATCAAGAACCAAACCTAAGCCCTTAGAAATGCACGATGGCAAAAATAAAGCACAGCATTTCTCAAGCTCATCACGAATATGAAAACTATGTATATTTAGCTGTACTTTATCTGCATCCAAAGCAGCATAGTCAGTAATATCAGACACCATCTCTAAAAGAGATGCACTGGCAATATGTAAGTACTTCAATACTTCTTCACGCTGTTGAGGGCTATAATCTTGGCTTAATAATTGAGTCATGCCCAATATGCCAGCCAATGGAGTACGCATATCATGACTCATATTAGCAACAAAATTCTCTTTCATTTGTTCTTTAGCCTGCTTTAATTGCTCCTTGCGATGTCGCAAAAAACTAAACCCAGCTATACCAGAAATACCAGCTAATGCCATAAAACTATAAGCCCAAAAAAGAGTTGTATTTTGTTCTCTCACATTTTGCATAATGTCTTGCGCATTTAAATTAATGCTTATACCACCAAGAACACTACCAACAGTATGATTTTTATGACAGGTAAGGCAAGACTCGATGGCATAAAGTGGCTTCAAGTATCTAAAAAGTACTTCACCTTGATTATTATATTCATAAGAATAAACCTCAGTTTGACCGCGAGCGTTCATTTCAAAGGCTTTCATTTCCCATAAATCTGCCATATTTTCAGGACGTAAAGGATTTACACTAGTAATCTTAAAATGTGCACCAGGCAAATTGTTACCTTCACTGAGCTGCCTACTCATATATGCCGGATTTATTAAGACAAAGCGTGTTCCATCTGCCATTTCAACCGAACGACTTTCTGCGGGTAACCACTGGTTAGGAATACCAAAATCACTCTCACGCACATATACTCCGCCATGCTTGGCATTCCAATTACGTGTATCTAATACAAAAGTATATAGATTTTGAGACTGCGTTAAAAGTTGTTCCTCCATATGTTCTTGATTAGTGGAGCTTGTATTATGATACAGAAAAACAACAAAAAGACACCATAGTATGCTAAAAATACAAATAAATTTGAATTTATCACTATACATCTTAGCATATGTTAAAAATTTCTTTTGCTTGTCATGCATAGATGAAAATATGTCATTTTTTTCTGAAAAAATCAATACTAGGAATGGATACTTATAAACTTTTTAGGGACACTTTATATATAAAAAAATACATTTCTATTTCTAAAAAAGACTCACACCAGTAATAACTTGAATATATATAATTTTCTCAAAATTTACTCCCACACTATAATTATATAAACTATAATTATCATAAAATTCATTCAAAGCTCTCTTATTGTGACTTACGGCACAAATCTTGTAATAGCAACGCAGAAGTATCTTCATTGGGTTGATACAATAATTAAGGAGGTAATGTATGGGAACATCTCGCCACGGGCCGTGGCTTAAGACGGTGTTGCTAGGCATTGCTGTGGGTGTTGGTCTTTTTGCAAGTGCTGCTATTGCTATGCAGTATACTGATCAAAGACCTTTTTGTTCCAGCTGCCATGTTATGTATGAAGCAGGTGTAACACATAAAATGTCCACACATGCCAATGTGTCGTGTAATGAATGTCACGCGCCCACAAACCTAATGAGTAAAATTCCCTTCAAAGCCGCAAGCGGTATGAAGGATGTTTTATCCAATATGTCAGGTAAGGATGTAGCCTTGGATATTGGAGTCTCAACAAAGGATGTGGTTAATGCTAATTGTCAATCCTGCCACGCTATGACCAATATGGGTGTAGCAAGCATGGAAGCAAAGCCTTACTGCGTTGATTGTCACCGCAATGTTGCGCATATGCGCAAAAAGCCCATCAGCACAAGGATGGTAGCCGATGAATAAGAAATTTGTATATTTAAATCTAGTTATATTGGGAGTTTTTTGCCTGATGCTGGCGGGTGGCTGCAGTGATACTAGCACTGACCTAGAAACACCTAAGTTTAATTCTGGTCTTTCCAAAGACGAAATTGATAACTCCGCCTTTAAAAAACCATTTCCAAAACAGTATGCCACATTTGAAAAAAATGCTGAAAATTCTGTAATGACAGAATATAAGGGTTCAGTGCACTATCGCAAAAATGATGATTTTTCGCCTCTACCAAAAGGTTATAAATTTGCTCAGCCATATCTTAAAAACCTATGGCTTGGCTACCCATTTAGCTATGAATATAATGAGGCCCGCGGTCACACCTATGCCATTGATGACGTAGTTCATATTGACCGTATTAATCGCTTCTCTGAAAATGGTGCTCTACCTGCAACTTGCTGGAACTGTAAAACACCTAAGATGATGGAATGGGTTGCCGAAAAAGGCGATAAATTCTGGTCCAGCAATGCCAACGAATACCGTGACAAGTTAGACGCACGTGACCATACCATTGGTTGCGCTAACTGCCATAATCCAGAAACTATGGAACTTCGCCTCTACTCCGAGCCTCTAAAAGATTGGTTAAAGCGTAGTGGTAGGGACATTGAAAATATTTCTCGTAATGAAATGCGCACCTTAGTTTGCGCTCAATGCCACGTTGAATATTACTTCCAACACAAAGATAACGGCCCAGCCGCAAAGCCTGTGTTCCCATGGGATAATGGTTATGGTCCAGAAGATATGTACCAGTACTATAAGAGTCATGGTCCAAAAAATGGCCAATTTGCTGACTGGACACATGCTGCATCAAAATCACCTATGATTAAGATGCAACACCCAGAATACGAAACTTGGATTGACGGACCTCACGGCGCCGCTGGCGTATCTTGCGCAGATTGCCATATGGCTTATGAGCGCGTTGATGGTCAAAAAATATCCAGCCATTGGTGGACTGCTCCTCTTAAAGATCCTAATTTAGCTGCTTGCCGTCAATGCCATGCAGATAAGAGTGCTGAGTACCTTAAAGAGCGCGTTTTATACACCCAAAAGAAAACCTTTGACCAACTCTTAAAGGCTCAAGAAGTATCAGTTAAAGCTCACGAAGCTGTACGCTTAGCTGCTGATTATCTTGGCGAAAGAAGCGCAAACTATGAAACACTCATGACAGAAGCTCGTGATATGGTGCGCAAAGGTCAACTGTTCTGGGATTATGTTTCTGCCGAAAACAGCGTTGGATTCCACAATCCAGCCAAAGCTCTAAATACACTTATGTCCTCCATGGAATTTAGCCAAAAAGCTATTGACCTTGCAGGCGAAGCAACAAATTACGGTATTAATACTGCCCTTGCTGGCGATATTAAGACCATAGTGCCTCCTATTAAAGAACTTAGCCGCAAACTCCAGCAGGATTCAGAGTTCTTACAGCAGCATCCTTGGACAAAACTCTTACCTACCCTACCTCCAGCTGAAATGGTTTGGGATGGACAAAAAAGAGTTAGCGATGCAGCAAAAGCTCAATAAGTTACATTTTAACCATCCACACAAATAAAATGTAACCGCCAATGCCTATGCCGACCTCTAACGGGGTCGGCATTTGCATTTGATAATTCGCACAATTCTTACTTATTTTATGCCATACAAAATTTTTTCATATGCCAACCCTACACACTGGTCCACCATCACAAAGTAACCAAAAACAACCAAGCGACAATGACTATAGCCAGTGTAAAATTTTTGTAAAAAAAACTTGCTATTACAATACAGTGATAAAAAATTAAAATAAGCGCATTTTTTGCTTGCATATTTTGCAACTTTAACATAGATATATGCGTCTAAACGGAACGTGGCGCAGTTTGGTAGCGCGCCTGGTTTGGGACCAGGATGCCGGGAG
>CAYJLD010000040.1:0-21656 GCA_964371195.1 uncultured Desulfovibrionaceae bacterium
CGGTCGTGCTGACTTTGTCAGCACTCTCAGCATAAGGCACACTATAAAAAGTGTGCCTTATGCTTTTATTACATTATTTTTTGAATTTGTGCCACTAAAGGGTAATTTTTGCTCCAAGTAGTTTTATAAATTCTGCTATCCAGGCAGGATGAGCAGGCCAAGCTGGTGCAGTAACTAAATTACCATCAACTACAGCATTGCTAAAGGTTGCGTTAACGTCAACCCAGGTTCCACCGCTCATTTCTACATCTGGCTTAACTGCAATATATGCAGTGCTTTTTTTACCCTTTAGAACGCCTGCCGGAGCTAAAATTTGAGGACCATGGCAGATGGCGGCAATGGGTTTTTTGGCTTCATCAAATTCACGTACAATTTCAAGCACCCGTGGGGTTAGGCGTAAATATTCTGGCGCACGTCCACCAGGAATTACGAGCCCAACATAATCTTCTGAATTAACTTTATCAAAATCATAACTTAGAGTAAAATTATGACCAACTTTTTCGCTGTAGGTTTGCTGTCCTTCAAAGTCGTGAATGGATGTTTTTACTGTATCCCCAGCTTTTTTTTCTGGGCAAACAGCATGAACCTCGTAACCAAGCATAAGTAACATTTGGTATGGAACCATTACTTCATAGTCTTCAACAAAGTCGCCAGCTATTAGCAAAATTTTCTTACTCATGTTCTGTTCCTCTATTTTAAAGTTTTTTTAGAAATTTAAACTTGCCAAGGACCAAAGCATATATATATTGTTGGCAACAACACAAGACTTTTTTTATAAGGAAATAATTATGCCGCTATATGAATTTTATTGTGCTGATTGCGCTAAAAATTTTGAAGAAATATGCTCCACTGAACAAACCCCAGCTTGCCCTACATGTGGGGGGCAAAATGTATCTAAAGAAATCTCTGCTCCAAGTCCCTTAAAAACTGGAGCTTTTCCCTATAAAGTTGGACCAGTTCATCCTATAGCTAATAGAATGCCCAAGGCAGGATGTTCTGGTGGTGGATGTGGCAGTGGTTTTTCTTGAGCTCAATAGTGAAAAATCCGTGCGATTTTTATAAAAAGCTTTCTTGCATTTAGACTCTGCTTACACTAAATTAAAGCGAATGCCAAACTTGATAGGATTTATTTAAATTATTCCATTTTAATATGGTAAGGTGCTTATGATACGCAGTATGACAGGCTTTGGGCGCTGTTTAGTAGAAGATATGCATACAACACAGCAATGGGAAGTACGCAGTGTCAATGGACGACACTTGGATATTCGTTGGCATTTGCCATCTAGTGTACGTAGTGCGCAGGCTCGATTGGAAAAATTGGTGCGTGCAAATGCTCAAAGAGGGCGCGTTGATATAACGCTTATACTCAATTATAATGCCGATGCTGAGCGTTGTGTTATGTTTGATACAAGTCAGGCTCAAGCCATGCTTGAAGCCTTAAAGTCATTTGCTCATGGCAGGCAAGAAAATTTTGAAGTTGACTATAATAAGTTACTTGGCATGCCCTCTCTTTGGGGTGAAAATGGGGATGTGCTTGAAGAGCATGTATTGTCACGCTTAGAAGAAGGTTTAAGTGTTGCTTTAGATGATTGGAATGAGGCCAGAAGTATTGAAGGGCAAGCTTTGCAACTTGATTTAAATTCCCGTATTTTGCGCATGGAACAGTGGGCTCAAATTATTGAGGAGCGCGTTCCGGATATTAAAGCTACACGTATTAACACTGTACGTGAGCGAGTAAGTGAAATTTTATCCACGCAAGATATTGAATTAGATGAACAAAGATTTTTGCAAGAAATTGTGTTACTTGCTGATAAGGTGGATGTTACTGAGGAGTCCATTCGTCTACGTACACATTTACGTCGTCTAAATGAGTTATTAAATTCAGGTAAAGATGTAGGGCGTAAGCTTGATTTTACCTTGCAAGAGTGTTTTCGCGAAATTAATACTTGTGGAAATAAAATTCCTGATGTGCAATTATCAAGTTTAGTAGTTGATTTTAAGGCTGAGCTTGAAAAATGCCGCGAACAAGTGCAAAATATAGAGTGATAATATATGCAATCACAACAGTTAATTAACTTGGGTTTTAATAATTATGTGCTTGCATCACGGGTGGTATCAATCTTAAGCCCATCTTCAGCTCCCATGAAGCGTTTACGTGAGGATGCTAAGAGTCAAGGGCGTTTGCTTGATGCAACTCAAGGGCGCAAAACTCGCTCCATTGTAATTACAGATTCAAACCATATTATACTTTCGGCCATACAACCGGAAACAATTAGTCAACGCTTCTTGCAAGAAGTTGAATTATCTCTTGAAGATTAAAATGTAATAGGAGATAGGCATGGCAGTAACACGCAAAGGTATTGTTTTAGCAATTTGTGCCCCCTCTGGCACTGGAAAAACCACATTGGTGAAAAGATTTCTTAATGAATATCCGCATTTTGGCTATTCCATATCCTATACCACTAGGCAACCACGTGAAGGTGAGGTTGATGGTGTAGATTATCATTTCACCACAGTGCAAGATTTTAAGTCTAAGCGCGACGAGGGTTTTTTTGCTGAGTGGGCCAAGGTGCATGGTGGTTATTATGGTACGCCACTTGAGTCAACCCTTGCCATGCTAGATGGTGGGCAAGATATTTTGTTTGATGTGGATGTGCAAGGTGCAGCTCAGCTGCGTCTTAATTTACCTGCTGGATTATTTGTATTTATTTTACCACCTTCCATGCAAGAATTAAGAGTGCGCTTAGATAAGCGTGGTACTGATTCTGAAGAAATTATTAAACAGAGATTGCATAATTCCGTTTATGAAATAAATCAGGCCCATTGGTTTGACTCATGGATTGTGAATGATAATCTTGATGTGGCCTATGACCAACTAAGGTCGGCATATATAGCCACAACATTACAACCCAAATATTATCCAATGTTTGTGGAAAATATGTTAGCTGGCAATGAAGAAGGATAGTATGGCAAAAGCCGAACTTATTGTTGCCTTGGATACGCAACATGTGCAAAGTGCTTATGATTTAGCACAAGACCTTAAAGAGCATGTGCGTTGGCTTAAAGTTGGTCTGGAGCTTTTTGTTGCTGCTGGACCAGAAGTGGTATTTAAGCTTAAAGAGCTTGGATACAATATCTTTCTTGATTTAAAAATGTATGATATTCCCAATACTGTTTATGGAGGTGTGCTTTCTGCTGCTCATATGGGTGTAGATATGCTGACCATTCATATTCAAGGTGGTGAGCGCATGGCTTTATCAGCCATGGAAGCAAGCTTGAGCACAAAACAACGCCCATTAATATTTGGGGTTAGCGTTTTGACTAGTATGGGGCAGGGTGATTTACCATTTTTTGATGGTGACATTAGTGAGCTTGCCGGCAATCTTGCTCATAAGGCAAGTACATGGGGCTTGGATGGTGTTGTTTCGTCAGGACATGAGGTAGCTACTATCAAGGCTCATTGTGGTAATCAATTTCTTTGTCTAACCCCTGGTATTCGCCCTCAGGGCAGTGATACCAATGACCAACGACGTTTGGTTACTCCAGAAGTTGCAGTGAAAGCTGGATCTGATTTCTTAGTTGTTGGTAGGCCTATAACCGGTGCAGATAATCCTAGGCAAGCAGCCAAGGATATTTTAGCTCAGATGAAGGTGTAGTTAATATAAAATGCATATTTTATAAGGTAAAAGTATGACAGGTAATGCAAATATTGAAAATGTAAAGGGTGTATTTTCAACTCAAGAGATTAGAAAGATTGGTACTGGCACTACCACTAGGCGTACTGTGCAAAAGAACTTTTGGTTCGTTGAAACTATCTCCGAAGGTAAACTTGAATGCCAACCATTAAATAGTAATTTTGTGCCATCTGGTCCTAAAAAAACTATTTCCATGGATGAGTTAATTGAAAAATTTGCTCCAGAACCAGAATTTTATATGAGTTCTGTTTTTCCAAAGATGATGGAATTACAAAAAAATATTGATGCTGGTGATAATCATAGGTCTAAGGGAGAAAATTTTGCTGCCGAGCATGAATATGATGCTGCATTACAAATTGATGAAGAGAATGTAAGGGCTAATTTTGGTATTGGTTTAACCTATATGCAACGTGGGGAGTCTGATAAAGCTCAGGATATTTTTGAGCGTCTTTTGAATTTAGAAGGTGCTTATGCAGAAGAGCATAAACATTTATTTAATGATTTTGGTATTAACCTTAGAAAAACCAAGATGCTTGACCAAGCTGTGGAATATTATGAGCGCGCATTAACTTTAACCAGTAATGATGAAGGTATTTTTATAAACCTTGCGCGTACATTGCTTGATAAGAAAGATTTTGCTAAATGTACAGAAAATTTACTTAAAGCCTTAGAGCTTGCTCCAAAGCATGAAAGTGCTCGTAAATTTTTAGAGTGGCTTTTAGCTAAAAGTTTGGTCCCTCAGCCCTATATAACTTTAGCTCAAAATGCTCTTGCCAAGGGTAACCCTGCTCCTGAACCTGCACCAGCGCATGCTAGTGATGCACAATAGGTTTAAGGTAATAATATAAATTAAAAGTGAATTTTTGTGAAAAACTGGGTTTTTAGAGATGCAGAAAACTGTAACGTAGACCATGATGCAGCCATGCAAAGTATGGCTGATGAATTGGGCATATCTGCATTACTTTTAAAAATTCTAAATTTACGTGGTCTTGTAGATATGAAAGATCTACAAGATTTTCTTTCGCCTAATTTGCGTTTATTAAGTTTGCCTGAGCTTTGGCCTGGGGTTAGTGATTGCGCAAATATCATAGTAGAATTGCTAAAATCTGGGAAAAAGATTGCGGTTTGGGGAGATTATGACGCTGATGGTATAACCTCCACCTGCTTGGTAAAAGATGTTTTAGCAGCCCATGGATTTCATGTACAAACTCACATACCAGAACGTAGTGTAGAAGGATACGGGCTCAATACACAAAGTATTGATATGCTTGCTAATGATGGTGTAGAGGCCATTTTGACAGTAGATTGTGGTATTTCAGACGTGGAGAGTATTGCCTACGCTAAAAAATTAGGTCTTAAGGTAATAATTTCAGATCATCACCTCCCACCAGATATCTTGCCGGATGCCGATGGCATTTGTAATCCCTTACTTGATGATTGTCCATGTTCCTACTTAGCAGGGGTGGGGGTAGCCTTTTTTTTAATGTGTGCTGTTAATAGTAAGCTTCAAGAAATTACACATAAAAAATTTGATATGCGCCAAGTGCTTGACTTGGTGGCCCTTGGAACCTTAGCCGATGTAGTTTTGTTGCAGGGGCAAAATCGTATTCTGGTAAAAAACGGTTTACTAAAAATTACTGAAGCTAGCCGCCCTGGTATTGCTGCGCTTAAACAAGTGTGTAATTATGATATGACAGCTAAGGTTAATGTGGGGCAAGTGGTTTTCACCTTAGCTCCGCGTATTAATGCAGCTGGGCGCATGGGTTCTGCCAAGCTTGCCCTTGAATTACTTTTGGCTAAAGATTTAGATACAGCTATGGTTTTTGCACGTAAGCTTGATGCATTAAATGCTGAGCGTAGAAAAAAAGAAGAAAGTGTGCATGAACAAGCGCGTGAGCAAGCTAAGGAACAAGCTCATAAAGCAGGTTTAGTTTTATATGCTGCACATTGGCATCCTGGTATCATTGGTATTGTAGCCTCACGTATAGTGGATGAATTTTATCGACCCACTTTGATATTATGTGATGGCTCAAAAGGCATTAAGGGGTCTGGGCGTTCAATTTCTGTTTTTCATCTACATGATGGATTATCTAAAATATCTGATATTTTTACTGCCTATGGTGGACATAAGCTTGCAGCAGGTCTAAGTATAGAAGCTTCGAACTTAGATAAATTACGCAGGCGCTTTGATGAAGTAGTGCGCGAAAGCCTTGGTGATACCTTACCAAAGCCAAAAATAACCATTGATACATCCTTAGATTTTTCTGCAGCAAGTAATGCTATATTCTTAAAAGAGCTTGAATTACTACAACCTTTTGGTATGGGAAATGCTCAGCCAGTTTTTGCATCTCCTCCTCTTTTAGTGCAGAAAGTACGTAGCTTTGGCATGCAGAAAAATCATGTTATTTTAGAAGTTTTAGACGAAAGTACCGGCATAAGCCTTAGGGCTAAAGCGTGGCGTAAAGCCGATGAATATAACATGGACCTTTGTAATAAATATATTAAACTAGCTTATACACCTGTTTTTAATACTTTTAATAATGTAACTTCCATCGAATTACATATTAAGGATATGTTAATATTGACGGAGCAAAATTCTTAGAGGAACATATGAATACTTGTCCCTACTGCGGTCGTGAAAGTAATTCATCAAAACCGCGTTGTTCATCTTGTCCAGTGGACATAGAAAATACCCAGCAAGTTGAAAATAAAGCTCAAAATGTCATTGAGCCAGAAGTTGTACGCACTAATAATTCAAACTATAATCAAAGCCAAACTGAATGGTCCAATGAACAAAGTGGATCTGGTTTTAAGATGTGGACATTTCAACAATATGGTGGCCTTAGCTCAAGGGGCAATGGATCTTGTCTCCCAGGTTTTATAACTCTTGGCATTGCCTTAAGCCTTGGTTTTCAATTTGGTCTTTTGGCAACTATTGGATTTTTGGTGTTTTATGCCATTGGCAGCGCCATAAGCTTTGTTGTGACCATGCGGCGTGTAGTTGAAGGTAAGCTAATATCTTTATGGTTTACACGCGTTGTGGTTTGGCTTGTTAGTGCATTTATAACTGTTAGCCTTGCGGGATGAAGTAATTACAGGGTGACTCTCGCTATTGGATTATTGTACCTGATTCTGTTGCACAATTATATAGAAATAAAGGACTAAAAGTTCAATATATTACTCCAGAACCACCTGAGAGAAAGTATTATAAAATTACCCATCGTAAGCCACATTCAAGTGTTGCACCTGCTTTGGAAGAATTTGATAAAATTTTTAAATCTTGGTGTATGGAGAAAAATTTTTCCTCGCGTGAAATATCTTAAGCTAACCAGCAGCGTACCTTTTGTTTGTGATACTCTGTAAGTATAGGTTCGTCTTCCTTACATTTTGGCATAACATAAGGACAGCGCGGATGAAAACGACAACCACTTGGTAGCTCGCTTGGTAATGGCACCTTCCCTTCAATAATAGGTAAACGCTCTATATCCATGCTGTGCTTACTTGGGATGGCATGCAAAAGACCTTGTGTATATGGGTGTTTTGGATTTTTTAATACATCTTTTACCAAACCATATTCAACCATTTGACCTGCATACATTACTCCAACGCTATGAGCCATTTGAGCAACTACCCCTAAGTCGTGCGTAATAAGCAATATGCCCATACCGCGTTCCTGACTAAGTTGTTGCATTAAGCTTAAAATTTGCCACTGTATGGTAACATCAAGAGCCGTTGTTGGCTCATCTGCCAGGAGTAATTGTGGAGAACAGGCAAGAGCCATGGCTATCATTACTCTTTGACGCATACCCCCGCTTAGTTGGTGCGGATAATCGTCTAAGCGTGTTGATGCAGCCGAAATTCCTACTTGCTCAAATAGTGTAATGCAACGTTTTTGGGCTTGCTCTTTTGAAATTTTATCATGCAATATCATATGTTCTGAGCATTGGTGTCCAATGCGTAGTACAGGATTTAGGGCTGTCATGGGTTCTTGGAAAATCATGGAAATTTGATTTCCGCGGATAGAATTGGCATTTTTTAAAATACTTTGACCATTTAAAGTTATGTCTCCGCTAATGCTACTGTTTTCTGGAGTTAGTCCTAATATGGCCTTGGCTGTTAAGCTTTTGCCACAGCCAGACTCACCCACTAAGCAAAATATTTCACCAGCAGCAATGGAAAAATTTATATCAGATACGGTAATAAAGTTTCCTTGATCAGTATGAAATGTAACATGTAATTTACTTACTTCTAGAAGTTGCGCAGACATATTATTGTTCCCAAAATTTTTTAGCTAATTTTTTCGATGTATTTATTTTTTTCTTTTTAATTTTTTGATCTTTTTTTACTTCTCCAGCCTGTTTAGCTGCTTTTTTTCCACTTGAACTTTCATTTTTTACATATTTGTCTTGTTTAGTATGAATTGGTTTAAAATCTTTAGCGCTCATTTGAGTATGCTCAGTTTTTTCCATATGCTCTAAAATAATCGCACCTGATTTTTGGTCAACGCCTTTGTTTGTATTGGGCTTAAGCTCAACTAAAGCGCCTGATGGTAAATGTTTAGCATTGCCAATAAGTCCTAAACCATGCGCCGAACAAGTATAGCGAGACTCACCTGCAAGTTCAGGTACTCTAAATGGCGCAGAAATAATCCTTGCATCTTGTGATGTTACTGCTTTATCACTTGTTTGGTCTGTTAATTCAGCTTGCTTTAGTAGTATAAAGGCTAAACTTAATGCAGTTTTACGAAGTTTTGCTGCCGCTGAAAGCTGATTTAACCAAGCGGGGCTACCATGAGTATCAAAGGTAAAATGACACCAAGTTCTACTATCATCTAGAGGGCATTCTTGCTGATGTGGGCAAGGACTTATGGGAGTAAGGCCACATTCAAGCGCAGCTTCACGCATATTGACAATGGTTTTTCCACCAAGGCGTGTTCCAGGTTCAACCAAGAGCAAGCTTGCATCTTGAGCCCTTAGTGCTGGCTGTAAATTTTCTAAAATATTATAGGCGTGGTCCTCTTGGCCTTGGCGCACTTTGATTTCGTTACATACATTGGCAGCTGAAATAAGCCAAGGCACGCCTTCAATTTTTTGTATTTCTAAGTGAGCTGTTTCTAATTTTGCACGCATAGGTATAATGCGCCAGGGACTATTTTTACCAGCAAGTTGCAAAAAAAGTTTTTGGCCAAGCTCAAGTGGATGTACGGCTGTATCTAAGCAAAGCACATTTAAGGGAAGTTCACGCCATTCTGGCTTAGTAAGCCATAAAGCTATAGGTAATGAAAGCGGTCCACTACCCATATCCATAAAAACCCTTGGCTTTAGTATGCCACCGGCTTTAATGGGCATACCCTCAGGCCTTGGCAATACAAGATTACTTAAGAGGCGGCTTAAGCGTAATATATTCCATGGTAAAAAATACCATAAGTATGCGGATGTTAGCCTTGGAGCACTCCAATATGACTGTTTAATAAGTCCGCGTTCAACGGTTAAGCGGCTTGATAATTCTTCAATACCTTGAGGTAGAGCGCGTCTATGTTTTGCTTGTAGAGGCATGACAGCATCAAGGGCTTTTGGTAAGTCGTTCAAGGCTTTGATAATATGAGGCTTTAGTGGAGAAAAAAGTTCTTGCATGTTTAATCCATATATTTAAATTGCATATGTTTCATATATTCTTGGATAAAATTATTACGTTCAGCCAATTGTACATGGCTAATATTTTTGCTCCATTCATATAACCATTGTCGATTGTCTTTGTCTTTAAGTAGTAATATAGCCCCGTCAAGTGAGGAATTACCAACTCGTACAAGGCGCGTGCTCATACCATGAGGTATAAAACCTAAGGCCTCCATGTCTTCACCTTGTACATGGCTACCCATGGCACCACCAAGGTATATTGCTTTAAGCTTAGCAGGTTGAAGGTTAGTGACTTTTAATAACTCTTGCATAGCTAGCGAAAAGGCCGCCTTGACCTTTAAAATTTCTTCTATATCACTAGAACTAATATACATAGGTGTAGAATTTAGATGTGGCCAAAGTTTTAAAACTTTTTCATTAGCATGCTCCTCAATACAACTATATAACTTACGCCCCAGTGGATTTTTAATACTTTCTAATAAGTTAAACTGACCGTTTTCCTGTATAATACCAGCTTGCAAAAGGCAGCGCACAATGGAGAGATATCCAGTACCGCAAATACGTTGGGCTATATTTCCATCAATAGTTATTGGCTCAAGACCATAAGGGCTTAAATGTGTTGTATATACAATACCCTTGGCATGGTCATGGGCCATTTGTCCAAAAGTTAATCCAATACCTTCCAAGGCCGGACCAAGCGGAACACTACTAATGTGGGCCGTTTTATCATCAAGGGCTAAAATGAACTCACCATTTGTGCCAAGGTCCACAAAAATAAATGGAAAAGATACACTATCTTGTTGCATGATGGCAGCATATCCAGCACTGATATCTCCTCCTACAAATGGAGCTAGTTGCGGTGGAATATATATGGGAGGAAGCTTAGGCACTTCTTCATAGCTATGCCCGTCAAAGGGAAGGGTATATGGGGCAACGGCAAGGGAGTGTATAGGTTTTTGTAAAAATATACCTGTCATAGCTGTATTTGCAGCCAAACATATTTCATCTACATTGGGTAGCTTTACTATAATATCTTGCAAGCTTGAGTAAACTAATTCTGCAAGCTTTTTATCCCCTCCACTTTGAAGCGCAAAAGCTAGGCGTGATATAATATCAGAGCCTGCACCCATTTGTGGGTTTATTTGCTGACCATATGCTAGAGCCTGATTGCCTTGCGTATTACTTATAGCTTGCCAATGTAATGATGTAGTGCCAAGATCTATGGCTAGTTTGCAAGATTGTGTGTTAACATCTTGAATATTAATATATTTACTTGTTTTAATTTTATCGCTAAGGACAAGATCTAGTTGTATGTCTGAACTATGCTCAAGTTCTGAAATATTGTGTCTACAAGCAAGCCTTATACCTTGTTCAATTTCTTGATTGCTTAATATCTTTTGTTCAGCCGCTTTTGGCTTTGGCGCAGAAGATATAAACTTCACCCTACATTGTCCACAACGCCCAAGACCAGAACATAAGGCACGAGGCTCAATTTTACCCGAGAGCCAAATCGCTTGGGCTAGATTTTGGTCTTTACTAGTTTCGATGTTTATGTTCTGACTGGTGTTTATAATAATACGCATGAGTGACCTTATTGTAATGTTAAGCAATGCTTATTCTATCTTGGCAATGTACAGAGGTCAACACCATAGTATTAAAATTCAATACACATAGATGTTGGCCCAAAAATTGCAAAAAAATTACAGTGGGGTGGGAAAAGTGACATAAAGCTTGACCCAATAGTAAACAAAGTCTAGAGTATTATTATATTAAATGCAAAAAGCATAGGTGTTTCATGAATAAAATATTGGCTCAAGATGAAGTAGATGCCTTGTTACGTGGTCTTTCCGGTGGCGAAATAGAAAGCGAGAGTGATACTCCTGATGATGATTCAGGAATTGTTGCTTTTGACCTTGCCAACCAAGATCGTATTATTCGCGGGCGTATGCCTGTTTTGGAAATTGTAAATGATCGCTTTGCTAGGCTTTGTACTAATGCTCTTTCTAACTCTATACGTAAGCGTGTAGAATTAAATCCAATTTCTATTGACATGGCTAAATTCGGTGAGTTTATTCGATCCCTACCTGTGCCTACTAGTATTAATATTTTTAAGATGGACCCATTGCGTGGTAATGCTATTATTGTTGTAGATTCACGGCTAGTTTTTGCTTTGGTAGAAAATGTTTTTGGTGGAGCAGGCTCTCAACCCAAGGTGGAAGGGCGTGAGTTTACACGTATTGAACAAGCTGTGGTAGATAAAATTATTAAAATATCTCTTGAAAGTATGGAAGAATCATGGCGACCTGTGCATGATGTTAAACTTGAGCTTGTGCGTTCAGAAATTAACCCACAATTTGCAGCCATAGTACCTCCAAGTGATGTAGTTGTAGTAATTACCTTTGAAGTAGAGCTTGATACAGCCATTGGCTCCATGGTTATTTGTTTACCATATGCAACCATTGAACCTATTCGTTCAAAACTACATGCCAGTTTCCAAACCGAACGTCTAGAAATTGACCATGCTTGGGTAGCACGCCTTAAAGAACGTCTCTTAGAAACACCTGTGGAATTTAAAATACACTTTGGTAATACTCAAATTACTGGTAATCAACTTTTACGTATGAAGGTTGGAGACGTGCTAGTATTAGATACGGATGTGGAAGATTTATTACCTTGTACTGTAGCTGGTGTGACAAAATACTATGGTCTTGGTGGAACAGTTAAGTCTATGCAATCATTTCAAATTATTAAAGAAATTGAGCCGCAATATACTTAATTGACATTTTCAAATAATAATTTCGTAATAGTATTTCTTTCTTTTTATAGTACAAAAAAACCCCTTGTTCACTTTGAGCAAGGGGTTTTGTTTGAGTAACTTATATCAGCATTACAAATTTGATTGAATTTGCTGTAGTTTTGGTAGACTTTTTACAAATTGCAAGGCCATGCGTAATTGATTATCTTTGGCAAGTTGCTCAACTACGTCATCGTCAACCTTTTTATCGGTACTATCTTTTTTCTCTTTATCATCCATGTTATCTTTATCATTTCCATCTTTTTTGCTGCCAAGATGTCTTGATAAATCTTTTTCGCGTACGAACTTTGGAGTTTTTTGGTCATCTTCATCCGCCGCAGGCTCAAAGGGTATTTCAAGGTCAGGGGTTATGCCCTCAGCCTGAATGCTTTTGCCGTCTGGAGTATAATATAGAGCAACGGTAAGCTTTAAGCCAGAGCCATCAGAAAGAGGAATAATATTTTGCACTGACCCCTTACCAAATGTTTTTTCACCTAATATCAATGCGCGTTTATGGTCGCGTAAAGCTCCGGCAACAATTTCTGAAGCTGAAGCTGAACCGGCATTAACTAATACAACCATAGGTGTTGTTAAATCTGTATCTTGCTTTTTAGAAGAATACTCGCGAATAGAAGAATTATTGCGCCCACGAATGGAAACTATATTACCCTTGGCTAAAAATGTGTCCGTCACGCTTACGGCTTCATCAACCAATCCACCAGGATTATTGCGCATATCAAGGACTATTCCCTTCATGGGTTTCTTTTTAGCTTTTTCAATAGCCTCATGCAATTCGTCAGTGGTGCGCTCTGAAAAACGAGTTATACGAAGCCAATGATAACCTGGCTCAAGTTCTTTATGTTTAACGCTGATAAGGGGGATAGAATCACGAATAATACTGATTGTTTCTGGCTTATTTGAGTTTGGGTGTACAATGCTAAGCTTTACCGCTGTACCCTTGGTTCCACGAATGCGAGAAACCACTTCTTGCAAGGTAAGCTCTTGAGTTGGTTTATCATCAATGCTTAAAATAATATCACCTGGCAAAAGACCAGCCCTAAAAGCAGGGGTGTCTTCAATGGGCGATACAACAGTAACTTGACCATTTTCTAAGGAAATTTCAATACCCACCCCGGAAAATTCGCCAGATGTGTTCTCTTGCATTTCTTTATATTCGTCGGGGTTCATAAAGGTAGAGTGCGGATCAAGACCTTCTAGCATACCCTTAATTGCTCCATCTAATAGCTCTTTAGAGGTGGTTTTATCAACATAATGACGCTCAACCAAGTCTAATACTTGGCTAAACCGTTTCAAAGAATCAAATTTTCCTTCTTCAGCTATAGCAAATGTAGTGCTAGCAAAAAAAAACAAGGCTAAAGTAATTGTACATATAAAGCGTAGGCAAGGGCGCATAAATTTCCTCCAAAAAGCTTGTGTAGTGCAATATAAGCACAATTATGTTAAAAGGCAATAAGGGCATGAAAGAAAAAGTTAAATAGTAAGCACTGAAAAACAAATAAACAGGTTAAAATAAAAATTTTAATAATTAAAATGAACTAAGAATATTGCTAAAAACAAGAGCATGTAATGCAAATTTCAAACTTTTTGTCAACTGTGCTTATTTTTGCAAGAACATGTGTGAGGCTCGGGAAGGTGTTTTGAGTAGTTAGTCGGAGGTAAAGTGCCAGTGCCTAGCTACGAAAAAGCTTTACCGAACCTTAATATACAAAAAATCGTGAAATTAGAATGCCGTGTCGTAAGCTTTAGTAATGCAGGAAGTGGATCTTAGTTTGCTGTGCATCCTTGTCCCCTTATTTTGCTTACTCGTATCCTGAAGGTTAAATAAAAAAATATTCACAAAGTAAGCTATGCCATGATTTTTGATTTTTTGGTGGAGAGATATTATGCTTTGCACCTAAAATCCAATATGGAACACGCCGTACTTGTGTCTCTGTATCATTGTGTGCCCCATCGGCATGCATGCCGTGATCACTTGTAATAATTACCATGCTTCCTTGTTCAAGCCACATGGGAACATATTCGGCTAATAAAAAATCTACCTTACGTACTGCTGCTCTATACTGTGCACCATTAGCTCCATGTGCATGACCTGCACTATCAACTCCCATGCTATGCACTAATAAAAAATCTGGCTTAAAAAGTAATTCTAACCCCTTAGCATCTTGAAAAACATACTCATCTGGATAGTCATCATTATTATAAAAAATACCATGCTTTATGGGACCAGATAGGTTGAAGCTTAAGCGATGTTTAGAAGCATTGTATAGTTCATTACAATATAACTCACGCATCCAATAGTGAGCTGCCATGGCGCATGTTTTATTTTGGGTATGTAATTTTGCAAAAAAAGATTGCTCTAAGATGTCTTGAGATAAAAAAATATTCCCATTATGGGTGATATTGGTTTGTAAGGGGGATTTTCCTGTAAATATAGTTGAATAAATGGGCTTTGAAACTGTGGGTAACTCACAATCTAAGTATCCACAAAGAGCCCCATGTTCTTTATGAGCTTCTAAATAGGACATATGCTTAGCACTTGTGGCGCCTAAACCATCCACTAGAATAAAAATTACTTTTGTCATATTAGTATATTACAGTATAATTTGTGTATTTGTTTTCAATTTGAATTTTAAAAAAGTATGCATAAATAAAGTGTTGCATAGCCTAGGTGCACAATGCTATATTAAAAAAGTCTACAATAAAACAGCATGCTTTTCAATTAAACAATTAAGCGTTTTGTAGCTGTATATAGAGATAATTTTTATTAAGGATATATATGACGACATTTTTGTACTATACCTTGCGATGTAGTGTGGTAATAGTATTTATGTGCGCATTGTTATGTTCACAGTTAAGTATAGCCGCAGAAAATAATATAAAAAACACCAACCCAACCCAACCCCCACGTATGCTAGGTGAAATATGGACTGGCTCTATTTATACTTCTACCTTTGAAGCCGGAGCATGTTTTGCTGAAGATGGTAGAGTACGCGGAGTGTTATTAGTTAAGCTTAGCAATGGTCAAGTTGATACTTATCATTTTCAAGGTACTATGGATAGCAATGGTGTCATTTATACCACACATAAATCAGGGCATAGCTTTGTAGGCAAGTTTCAAGATGAACATAATATTAGTGGTGAAGTGACTTTAAGTAATGGTTTTTCTACCACTCTTGATGGAAGAAGATTACAAAACGTGCAATTAAATGAACGCTGTGGCCCAATAACGGAGTAGTAATTATGTTTTGGTTTTGCATTGCCTCCTTACAATGTGTTGCGCTCTTGTTGCTTTGGAGGATGGGGCGTAAGACAATTTTAGCAGGCAGTATTGATATAGTTGATGATACTGAGCTTTTGCATTATCCCAAGGTGGCTATGATTATTCCAGCTACTGGTGACAATCCTGCCATGCATGGTGCTTTATCATCATTGCTAGCTCAAGATTATCCAGAGTTTATCCCTGTAATTATCACTGCTAGTGAACAAGACCCAGCCACAAAACTTGCTCAATCATTACGTGAAGACTTTCCAAAACTTAGATGTCTTGTAGCTGGTGAAGCTAAGCATTGTTCTCAGAAAAATTATAATAGTTTACATGGTATAGAACATGTCGAACAAGAGGCTGATATTTATGCTTTTTGCGATAGTACGCATACAGCAAAACCTGATTTTATTCGTCAATTAGTTCTTCCTATTATTAAGGGTGAAGCAGGATTTAGTACCGGCTATCACGAAGTAAAAGCAGAGGATGATGAGCCTGTAACTTTAGCTTATCAATTGAGTGTGTTAATCATGCGTCTTTTACAAGCTATTTCTGCTTTTACTCAGCCTTGGGGTGGAGCCATGGCCATAGCAAAACCAGTATTTGAAGCGCATAATATTAAAAGTATTTGGCAAGAAAATGTTGTGGATGATTGCTCCCTTGCGGGCATGCTAATGCATAAACGTTTACATGTTCAACTTTGTCCGCGTGCCATTTTAACAACTACTGCTAAAGACCATAGTTTTAAGGTGTGGCGTGCTTGGATGCAGAGACAAATTCTGTTTTTAAAGTTTTGTATTATAACACAGTGGTATCTTTTAGGAATTTTTGTTGTACTTTTAGCATTGCCTGTTATGCTTTCTTGCATTATAATACTTGGCGGCTTGACAAATATGCTAGACTTTAACAATGCATGGTTTGTTATTTTATCCATGCTCCATCTTGTGATATTGTCTAAAATTGCACTTGGATGGCAGGAGCTACTGCCGCGCAAAACCTCAACCAAGGCTTGGCTTGGAGCGTTTGCTTTAGGCTTAATGACCTTTGCTTGGGTTTATATAAATACCCTTCGTACTTGGCATATTGATTGGCATGGTATACGCTATCATGTAGCTAAGGGTGGAAGACTTTTAAGCATACAAAAATTGTATTGAGTAGAATATGATAACTTTATCTGACCTTACGCGCGTAAGTTTGCGCCAAGTAATACGCCAGCGAAGCTTTGGGGTAATATTGTCTATTGCCCTAGGTATTACTGCATTTATTGCTTTGGCTGTGCTTGGTCGTGAAATACGCTATAATATTGGTCAAGATATGGTGCTTATGGGTGGGGTTAATGTCATGCAAATTATCATGGATGACTCAACCCATATAGGTCAACCTCAGCGCGAATTTAACCCAGATACTGTGAAGGCTATTAGTGAGCTACCAGGAGTTGCCACTGTAAGTAGAAATATTACAGGTTTTGAGGACTTTTTCTTCCGTCAGGATGCATCAGGATTTAAAGTTTCTTTTTTGGGTATTGATGAACACTATTGGTCAACTTATGCTGCCACAATTGTTGCAGGTAGGTTCTTAGATGAAGAAGATATTGAAAAGCGTAGACGCGTGTGTGTGCTTGGTTGGGAAATTGCTACCAATATGTTTGGGTCACCACAAAAAGCTCTTGGCCAAATTCTAACACTTGGTTCTGATATTTTTGAGGTAGTTGGCGTTGCTGGTGGTATTATGCTTGGTAATGGCATTAGAAATGGTTTTATACCATACACTACCATGCAAGATCGCAACTGGGGCGGAGAAAAAGTAGGGCGTTTATTTGTACGTGCTATTGCTTGGGAAGATGTGCCTAATCTCTCCAAAATCATACCTAGTATTGTTTTAAACCTCCAAGAAGCTCCAAATTTACTCATTCGTACCCAAGAAGAACAATTAAATCGTATTAAAACAACCTTCATGTTTGTTGAAGCCTTGTTATGGCTTGGTATAGCAGCTTCATTAATGCTTGGTGGCTTTGGTATTTGGTATGGAACATTTGCTGCTGTGCGTGCAAGAACACGCGAAGTAGGGCTTAAAAAGGCCATGGGTGGTTCAGACCGAGATATTTTGGCACAATTCCTTACAGAAGCATTATGTAAATCGGTGGCCGGAGGCATACTAGGTATTTTGCTTGGAACATTATGTGTGGAAGTGGGCAGCTTTATTCTTGGCTCTGCTGTATCTTATAGTTTATTAGTTTTAAGTAGTATTGGTAGTATTATTTTCTCTGCTGTCATTGGAATTGCAGGCGGTATGTTCCCAGCCTTACAAGCTAGCCGTATGGACGTTGTTACAGCATTACGCTTTGAGTAGGTAAACTATGACCACTGTTATAACAGCTCAAAACCTTTATAAATGTTACCCAGGTTTCCCACCTGTACTACGTGGTGTAAATATTGACGTCAAAGCTGGAGAGATGGTCGCAGTAATGGGGCCTTCTGGCTGTGGTAAGTCTACTATGCTACATATACTTGGCATGTTGCATGCGCCAGATAGTGGTAGCTTAAACATCTTAAATACTGACATAACAACCCTTGACCGCGACCAAACCTCATCCTTTAGACGAGGTAATATGGGGTTTGTGATGCAAAGTAGCAACCTGTTCGAACATTCTACAGTGTTTGAAAATGTTGAATTTCCTTTAATTTATGAGCAAATTCCCCCAGAAGAACGCTGGGAAAGAGTCATTCGTGCCCTTGAATTGGTGCGCCTATCTCATAGAGTTAGCTATCGTAGCAATCGCCTCTCTGGAGGTGAGCAGCAGCGCGTAGCCGTTGCTAGAGCTATGGTGAATAACCCACGAATTTTATTAGCTGACGAACCAACTGGAGCACTTGATGCACGTACATCTAAAGTGGTTATGCAAAATTTCCGTAGCCTAGCTCATGACGGTGGCATTGCAATGGTTATAGTTACGCACGATCCAAGTGTAGCTGAATATTGCGACAGTGTTTATACATTAGAAGAAGGAATTTTGCATTGTAAAAAACACGAACCTGTTCCAGCACCTAGTGGAAATATTCAGATATTACAGTCAATTCCTCGTAAATTAAATGCAGTTTGTGTGGTGGATCAATTCCCTACACAATATGGAACTGTAGATGTGCAAAGTATTCTCAACTTGCATGAACAGCGTATGTTATCAAGAGTTTACTCCATGCGCGGTACAAAAATTTCCTCCATTGGTGAAGGTGAATATTCTCTGCCCGTACCTATTAAAAAACAGGGTAGAGTAAAAACTTTGTTTAATATTATTTCACTTTTACGCACAAGCCATAATAATCCTGGTATAGTTTGGAAATACTGGTCAGAAATTCCAGCTAGCCAGCGCCTTAACTTACTTGCTGCTGCACGACACTTTTGGCATATGGCCAAGGGTATACGCATGGTTACTTGGAGTATTACTGATGAAACAGCACATCTTCATGCTTTAGGTTCGAGCAATGCTACTACAGCAGCTTGGATTACCGCAGGTATTTTGGGCATACCATTTTCATTTTCTATGCATACAAGGCAATTGAAAAGTCTTTCATTTTTAGCTGTAAAAGCAAAGTATGCTAAATTTGTTTGTTGTGACACTAAGCAAACTCAGCAAGCATTACAACAAGCTTGTCTTGAATTGGATCAAAATTTTCCCATTGATAAAATATTAAATATTTATGATAGCCCCAATATTTACCCTTCATTAGAAGATACTGAAACTATTAATAATGAAACAGATAGGCAGGGTGAAATTAATATCCTTATGTCAGGCCATATTAGTGCAAAAAAAGGTATCTTGGACGTGCTACAGGCTTGCCAAAAGTTGAAAAAAGATAAAATCCCAATCTCTCTAACCGTTGTTGGTGGTGGATTGATGATGCGTTTTTTACGTATGCGAGCTCGCATTATGGGTCTTAGAAAGCAAGTGACATTTACGGGATATATGCCAAATGATCAAATGTCTGACTTTTTTCGCAAGGCTCATGTATTCGTGGCTGCAGGTAAAAAAAATGAAAATAATGATGGCATACCCACAAGCTTAATGGAAGCTATGCTCTTTGGATTACCTATCATTGCTAGTGACCTAAAAGGGCACTTGGAAATTCTTGAACATGATAAGAATGCCCTTATCTTTGAAAACGGTAATGTTGAAAGCTTGAAAGAAGCTTTAAGAAAAATTGTTTTACTTCCTGAGGAAGCTACTAATATTGGTAGAGCTGCTCAAGAAACAGCTCGAGAACTATTTTCTCAAGAAAATCAAGGTGTTCATCTGGGTGAAGCTATAATGAAGCATCATAGTTCTCGTGAAATGTAAACAAAAATAAAATTAAGCCTAAAAAAAGACTTGACCATGCTTGTCTTTTTGCTTAGTTTGCCACTTGCACGTTGTGCGGCTGTAGCTCAGCTGGATAGAGCAACAGGCTACGAACCTGTAGGCCAGGAGTTCGAATCTCTTCAGCCGCGCCATAAATTTCAAGGGTTTACGTTAAAAACGTAAACCCTTATTTTTTTGTGAACGAAAACCTCCCGCTAGGCGAGAGGTTCTAAAAAGGTTCTTCATGGTTCTGGTTCTTCACCAAAAAGAGGGGCAAACCAGATTTGATACGTTATTTCTACGGTTAATTGTTTTTCATTTATGGAGCGCAAATGTCACAGCTCCTTACCTTAGCCAATTCCACTTTCTAGCAACAAAGTACTCGAACACGCAAACGATAATTTTCAAAGTTCTTGAAGCCGTAAGTACGTTTTTGAATAACTGTTTACGACTTTGCCGGCACAAGCTCTAAAATAGCAACTTCAGCTGGGGCACCAATTCGTAGAGGTGGACCCCAATATCCTGCACCACGGCTTACATAAAGCTGTGTGTTTTCAACTTGATATAGGCCATAAAAATAGGGCTGTATGTAGTCAGTTACATAGGTCCAAGGAATAATTTGTCCACCGTGGGTATGGCCGGATATTTGTAAATCATAATTGACTTGAGTTGCCTTATAAATACTTTGAGGTTGATGGGCTAATAACACTTTTATATCATTAGGTTTACTTCCATTTTGAGCTAGGATAGGATTTGAAGCATGGTTTGACATACGCGGGGCACTAATATCTGGTACTCCGCACATAAGCAATCTATGTCCACTTTGCTCAATTACGTGATGTTCATTGTGCAAATCTCTTAGTCCAAGGCGATCCACTTCTTCTAGCCAAGACTCAATGCCAGTATAGTATTCGTGATTACCACTTACAAAGTATTTACCATGTGTGGCTTTAAGATGACGTAATGGTTCAAGCTCATTTCGCACTTGCCAAGGAAGGCTGTCTGATAAGTCACCAGTAATAACAACCGTATCAGGATTAAGGTTGTTGACTTCAGTTACGATATTTTCAAGACGATTTATTGGTATAGGTTTGTTAATGTGTAGGTCTGTAAGCTGCGCAATTATAAAGCCATGCAGTGCTGGGGGTAGATTTTGTATAGGTATTTTAACATGGTTTATGGTAGGCATACCCATGGCCTCACTAAGGCCATAACCAATAAATGCTCCACTAGCTAGCACAATACCAGTGCTTAGAGAGTTGTGTAAAAATTGTCGACGGCTTAAGTCTAATTCTTGGCTTGATGGCTGCTTAGCCTTTTTTTTGCTTGTAAAATAACTTAGGACTTTTTTAGCGAGTAAAATAATATCAGAAATAAATACGATGGTGGCTACAATTGACAAAGAACCTATGAGAATATGTGAGGTAAAAAGTAAAATATTGAGCCAGTCTGGTATGTTTTCGCCAATATTTGACATACTCCTAACAGTATAGCGAACAGGTAAATAAACAAGTGGCAAATAGCATAGGGCATAAGCTGTAACCCTCTTCCATCCATCTAAGGATGTACGTGGAATTAGCCTTAGGCATATGTAAGTACAACCCAATGAAATAACAATGGTAAACATGATAAAGAAATTCATAGAAAATCCATAATTTAAGTGGTATAAAAAAGTAAGCTATGCAACACATTTAATTGTTGTTTAGTATAGATAATATTTTAAAACCAAATGTCAATTTTTTACAAATAATTTAATAGTTAACAGCTATAAGGTTTTGTACTTATGAGCAATTATCATTGTGAGATGCGTAAAGTAGGTGGTTAAGGGTTGTTTTTTTTGTTTATATTTAGTCGACGCTTGAAAAATATAATAACATTCTAAAATAGTATAATTTTATTGGAAAATAGTAATAAA